>QKGY01000170.1 GCA_003250235.1 Desulfuromonadaceae bacterium | reverse complement strand
CATGGTGGAGGTGACCCTCTCCGACCCCCATGCGCTCTTCGCCCTGTCCATGATCAAGGATTACGACAACTACACCTTCACCCATTCGGTCAACGTCTCGGTCATCGCCCTGGCGGTCGGCAGAGCCTGCGGCCTCTCCGAAGAACAACTGCGTATTCTGGGGCTCGGCGGCCTGCTTCATGACCTGGGCAAGCTCAAGGTCGATCTCAACATCATCACCAAACCCGGCCGCCTGACCCGTACCGAGTTCGAACAGATCAAGAAGCACCCCGTGGACGGGGCCGAGATCCTGAAACAGATGGCGGACATCCCTTCGGAAGTCGTCGATATCGCCCGCTGTCACCATCTGCAGTACAACCGCGAAGGGTATCCGGCCGACAGCAAGAACAAACCGCTCTCCCCCCTGGTGGAGATGGCGGCAATCGCCGACGCCTACGACGCCATGACGACGCTGCGCTCCTACCAGCGCCCGATGACGCCCCGCCAGGCCATCAAGCTGCTGCGGGAGAAAGCCGGAATCACCCTGCACCCCAAAATTCTCGAGCGTTTCATCGGCGCCTTGGGCCCCTATCCCGTCGGCAGTCTGGTCCGCCTGCAGAACAACGAAATCGCCCTGGTCACTGCCGTCGGCGGTTCGACGAGTGCCGCGACCAAGCTGAAGGTCATTTTCGGACGCGACGGGGACAAACTGCCAACGCCCCGGATCGTCTCCCCCACCGAGGCCGAAGGGCTCGCCATCGTCGCGGAAGTGGACCCCTACAGCCGCGGTATCGAAATCGCCAGTTACCTCGATTGACCAACAAAAAAAAGCCCCGTCGCATCGACGGGGCTTTTTCATAAGGAAAGGCGCCCGGCTTGCGTCCAGGCGCCTCGACACACGTGGTCATCCACGCTCTATTCCTGCAGATGCAGGGTCGAGCGCTGTACGGTACCGCAGTCGCGGCACTTGAAAATCCGCGTATCGTGCCACCAGGGTTCCATCCCCCAGTAAGAGGGATGCCCCTCAGAATCGATATGCTCGACATCATTGAAGTTTTTTGGCTCATTGCACTGCGGGCAGAAAAGCCAGACCTTGCCTTCGACACAGGCCTTGACGAATTCGGCGGGATTGGACATGGTTCCTCCGTTCGGAAAAATCTCAGCCCCTCAGGGCGTTACGCGCATCTTCTGCTGCAGCACCAGATCCATCAGGACCAGCGCCGCCATGCTCTCGACAACGGGAACCGCCCGCGGCACCACACAGGGATCATGACGCCCCCGGGCCAGCAGCTCCACCTCCCGTCCGGAAAAATCGGCGGTTCGCTGCGTCTGGCCGATCGTCGCCGTCGGTTTGAACGCCACCCGGAAATAGATCGGCTCGCCGTTGGATATTCCCCCCTGCACGCCACCGCTGTTGTTGGTCAGGGTGCCGAGGCGATCTCCCTTCTTCACAAATGGATCGTTGTGCTGCGAACCGAACAGGCGCGCACCGGCAAACCCAGAGCCGATGTCGAACCCCTTGCTGGCCGGGATCGACAGCATGGCGCCGGCCAGACAGGCTTCGAGCTTGTCGAACACCGGTTCTCCCAGACCGACAGGGACTTGGCGACAGACGCAGCTGACGATGCCGCCGATGGAGTCGTTCCGATCGCGCGTCTCGAGAATGGCGGCTTCCATGCGTTCCGCGCTGGCCGCATCCGGGCAACGCACGGCAGAGGCGTCCACCTGCTCGCGGGTGAGAGTGTCCATGTCCACCGCGGGGGCATCCACGGTGCCGATGGCGCTGACCCAGGCGACAATCTCGATGCCGCAGAGTTCGCGCAGATATTTTTCGGCGATGGCGCCGGCGGCCACCCGGCCGATGGTCTCCCGGGCGCTGGATCGGCCGCCGCCGCTCGAAGCCCGGATACCGTATTTCATCTGGTAGGTGTAATCGGCATGGGACGGCCGGGGGACCTGGTCCGTCTCCGAATAGTCTCCGGGGCGGAAATCCTGGTTGGCGACCAGCAGGCCGATCGGCGTTCCCAGGGTCTTGCCCCGTTCGACGCCGGAGAGAATCGTTACCTGATCCTTCTCGTCCCGCGGCGTCGTCAGGCGGCTCTGACCGGGACGACGCCGGTCGAGCTGCCGCTGGATATCGGCTTCTTCGAGGGTTATCCCCGCCGGGCAGCCGTCAACGACCGCCCCCACCCCCTTGCAGTGGGATTCGCCGAAAGTGGTCACTCTGAAAAGCGTTCCGAACGTGCTCGACATGATCGCTCCTGTTCCCTTATGCGTCAAAAAGCTCTTCTTACAACGCGCTCCGCCCCCTGTCAAGGCTTTAACAGCACTCTCCCGCTCCTGGGAGTGGCTACTTGGACGGCTTGGCCTCCGGGGCAGCCAGCGCCTTCACCCCGAGGGTCTCGATCAGGCGATTGACGTCCGTCGTCTTCAGGTTCATCCCCCCTTCGGAGACCGGCAGAAGAATGATCGACTTGCCCTGCAGGGCCTCGGCCACCTGCAGCTTGACCAGGGTTTCGCCGCCGCTGCCCGCCAGCGCCTTGTTCATCTCGCGAATCCCCTTGGCCTCAGCCTCCCCCTCGGCACGAATGGCCTGGGCCAGAAATTTCTGCTGCTCGTAATAGGCGTCCGCTTCGATCTTCGATTTTTCGAAAACGCCGTCGGCCTGGGCGACCATCTTGTTGACCTCCCCCTTGGCCTCTTCCAGCTTTTTACGGTATTCCTCCGTCGCGGCGTGCTGCGCCGACTTGTTCTTTTCCACCAGCTGATCGGCGATCTTCTTGTCCTCGATCGCCTTCTGGTATTCGGCATTGAAGCGGTAGTCCTTGGTCAGCACCTTCTCGATGATGATGCCGTAGGGACCGAGGATGTCCTGCAGCTTCTGTTTGGCGGCCTCGGCCTTCGCCTCACGTTTCTCGGCCACGTAGAACTCCTCGGTCTTGAGCTCGCCGAAAATGTCGCGGGGTTTGCTGCGGGCCACGGTTCTGACGATCTTCTCCCGCAGCATCTGGTCGCTGGTGGCGACGAACTGCAGGATGTGCGGCGCCTTCTGGGGATCGATCCGGTAGGCGATGATCGGTCTTGAACAACAGGTCGTCTTTGCCGCGGCGGTCGCCGCGGTGGGACTGGATGTTCATTTCCAGGTTCTGCAGCTTGGTGTCGAAGGTATGCCAGTCGTTGACAAACGGCAGGAAAAAATAGGTCGAACCGGGGGCGTAGACACGATCCTCCACCCCCTGGTTGCCGAACAGGGAAAACTTCACCGTGCGCACACCGACTTCGGTATCCCCGGTGGTGTGGGGAACACAGCCGGAAAGAAGGCCGGAGGCAAGCGCCAGCATTACAATCGCCTTGAAAATCCTCATCGCTTGCCTCCTTTGCGCACGTCAAACATCTGCAGCGTCGAGTCGAGATCCAGAGGGTTGACCCCCGTCGGCCCGTCGCTGGGGAGGATCACGGTCTCCAGCCCTTTGTAGACATCCGCCATCTTCAGTCCCACCATCCTCTCGGAACCCTGCCCCTGCAGGGCATCGTTCTTGAGGCTGACCTTCTGCGCATCGGCCAATTTGACCAGCAGGTCCCCTTCGGCGTGCTTGGTCCTCACGTAGCGGTCCCGCTCGGCGTTCTTGCGGACCGTATAGGCATTACCACGCTCCAGTTCCACGGCCAGGGCGGCCTCCCCTTCCTGAACGATCTTTTTCAGGGTCGCCTCCTCGACAGCGGCACGTCCCTCGGCCTGGTTTTTGAAAACCAGCTGGTCCTTGAGTTTTTTCTCCTCGATGTTCTTCTGGATCTCGTCGCTGTATTTGAAGTAGCGCACCAGCACATGCTCGACTTCGATCCCCTTGGGACGCAGCTCGGC
>QKGY01000422.1 GCA_003250235.1 Desulfuromonadaceae bacterium | reverse complement strand
GAAATCCCCGTTCCCGGCGGCACCTCTTTGATCTGGCGGATATGCGTGTGCCAGCTCATAACCGGCTTGAGATCGAGCCGTCCCGCAAAATAATCCGACGGCAGGCCTCCGTACAGGACGATGCCGGGGCGGACTAGGTTGCACTCGGGCAGATCGTGGGCAAAAAGAGCGGCGCTGTTTCCCAGATGCACCCAGCGGGGCTGGAAACCGGCTTGGCGGATCTGGGCGAGCATCCGACAGAAAACCCCGTACTGCTCGGCCGTCAGAGGCGACTCCGGGGCATCCGCGAGGGCCAGGTGGGAGACGACGCCGTCAAGAGCCAGCCCCTGCCAGCCCGAGGCTTCCTGCAGGACGCCAGCCAGCTCCTCGGGTCGGAACCCTACCCTGCCCATACCCGTATCGAGCTTGAGGTGACAACGGCAGACAGCGCCTGCCGCCAGTGCGGCCTGATTCAGTCGCCTGGCCGCTTCCACTTCGATCAGGACGGGAGAGAGACGATGGGTCAGCAGGGTCGTCTCTTCTCCGGGCGAAAACCCTCCGAGAATGACGATGGGCCGCTCGATACCGGCCTGGCGCAGTTGCGCCCCTTCCTCGGCAGAGGCGACGCCAAAAAGGTCCGCCCCTTCGTCCTGCAGACAGGTGGCCACATGCTTGGCCCCATGGCCGTAGGCATCCGACTTGACAACGGCCAGCAGGTGCTTGTCCGGACCGGCCTGCAGTCGGCATTGACGGAAGTTGTGACGGAGTGCTTCGAGATCTATTTCGACATAGGTGGGGGGGAAATCCGGCATAGGAGAACACCTCGACAGTTAGAGCCAGCGGTGGTGCGAAGGAAATTTTCTTAGCACGATGCCGGGGACCTGTAAAGGATAAACTCATGGTTCGCCACGTGAATCGGCATAATTGTGGTTGACACCAACACCCTAATCCATTAGGCTTTTTTGATCGAACGGTTCCTGCAGGGCCGATGAATGCCAGCGGATATTCTGTAGGTTTTCTCCGGGAACATGTCGACGAAGACCGCTAGGGGAGTGATCCACTGAGAGTCCCGCTCCGCGGGATGACCCTTTGAACCTGATCCGGTTCGTACCGGCGTAGGGAAGCGGCGAGAGGAACCGGTTTTTTTCGGATCGTCGCGCCCTCCCAGGGTGCGACGATTTTTTTTCACAGCTGAGAGCCGACCATGATTGACGGACTTTATCTGATCACCGCGCACGAGCCTGAAGAAATCATGCTGCAGAAGGTGGCCGCGGCACTGCGCGGAGGAACGCGCGTTGTTCAGTATCGGGACAAAAAAAGACCGGACAGCGAACAACTGGCTATCGCCAAGCGAATGCTCCAGCTCTGCCGCCAGTGGGGAGCGACCTTTATCGTCAACGACGACCCCGTCATCGCGCAGGCCTGCGGAGCCGACGGCGTCCACCTTGGCCAGCAGGATGCGGGGCTTTCGGAGGCCCGCAGGATTCTCGGCCCGCAGAAGATCATCGGCGTCTCGACCCGCAATGTCGAGGAGGCCATGAAGGCCCAGATGCAGGGGGCGGACTATGTCGCGGTCGGCAGCATCTATCCGACCGCGAGCAAAGACGATATCCAGGTGGTTGGCCTCGCGGCCTTGAAAAAGGTCCGCAAGGCCGTTCAGATCCCGGTGGTGGCCATTGGCGGCATCACCCGGGACCGGGCCGGCGAGGTCATCGAAGCGGGGGCCGACGCCATCTGCGTCATCTCCGCCGTCATGTCCGACCCCAATCCCGACATGGCTGCCGGAGAACTGGCTCTGTTATTCAACCGCAAGCAGTCCTTTCCCCGCGGCAAGGTTCTCACCATTGCCGGCTCCGACTCCGGCGGCGGCGCCGGCATCCAGGCCGACCTCAAAACCATCACCCTGCTGGGCGGCTACGGCATGAGCGCCATCACGGCTCTGACGGCCCAGAACACCCTCGGCGTTCGCGGCATCCATCCGGCTCCGGCGGAATTCGTATCGGCCCAGATCCAGGCGATCCTCACCGACCTCGGAACCGATACGATCAAGACGGGAATGCTTTTTTCGGCGGACATCGTGGTGCAGGTCGCGCAGGCTATCCGGGAATACTCGTTGATGGCCGTCGTCGACCCGGTCATGATCGCCAAGGGAGGAGCCCCCCTCTTGCAACAGGAGGCAATCACGGCCTTTCAGCAACACCTGCTGCCCGCAGCCTACTTGCTGACCCCGAATCTCCCCGAAGCCGAATCGCTCTCAGGCATTGCCGTGGACACGGAAGAAGATATGGTGCGCGCCGCGCGCAAGCTGCAGATGATGGGGGCACGCAACGTTCTTCTCAAAGGCGGGCACCTCGACGGCGAGCCGGTCGACATTCTGCTGGCCGGCCAGTCCCTGCACCGTTTCCCGGCGACCCGGCTGCACACCCCCAACACCCATGGGACCGGCTGCACCTATTCGGCCGCCATCGCCACCTTCCTGGCGCAGGGGATTCCCCTCGTCCAGGCGGTCGCCCAGTCCAAGGAATTCATCACCGAAGCCATACGCAGCACCTTCGACCTGGGTACCGGCCACGGCCCGGTCAACCATTACCGGGCGGCCCAGCTGTTCAGAAAACCCGCCTGACCGGCGCCCCCATAAATCGTTCACCCGCGGGTCTCCACCAGAGCCCCGCCGATACATTCCGGATAAGGATCATAACCATGACCCAACTCGAACTCGCCCGCCAGGGCATTGTTTCCGACAAGATGAAGCTGGCCGCTGCGGCCGAAGGGATCGACCCCGAGATTCTGCGCCAGCGGATCGCGGCCGGCACCGCCATTATCTGTCATAACGTCAAGCACACCAACGGCGTGCCTCTGGCCGTCGGCCAGGGTCTTCGCACCAAGGTCAACGCCAACATCGGCACCAGCAAGGACGACAAGAGCATCGACAAGGAGCTGGAAAAGGCGCGGGTCGCCATCAAGGCCGGCGCCGATGCGATCATGGATCTCTCCACCGGCGGGCCGATCGACGAAATCCGCGCAGCAATCATCAAAGAGACCACGGCCTGTATCGGCTCGGTACCCCTTTACCAGGCGGCCGTCGACACCGTGACCCGCAAAGGCAAGGCGATGGTCGAGATGACCGCCGACGAAATTTTCGACGGCATCAAAAAGCACCTTGATGACGGCGTCGACTTCATTACCGTCCACTGCGGCGTCACCCGCGCCACCGTCGAGCGCATGGACCGCGAAGGACGCATCATGGAAGTGGTATCGCG
>QKGY01000074.1 GCA_003250235.1 Desulfuromonadaceae bacterium | reverse complement strand
GGAAAAACATACCGTCAGTCGACTCATCGGTGCTCCTCCCGGCTATGTCGGGTATGAGGAGGGTGGGCAGCTGACCGAGGCGGTCCGGCGTAAGCCTTATTCCGTCATCCTGTTTGACGAGATCGAGAAAGCGCATCATGACGTTTTCAACGTGCTGCTGCAGATTCTCGACGATGGACGGGTCACCGATTCCCAAGGACGAACGGTCGATTTCAAGAATACCGTCATTATCATGACGTCCAACATCGGTTCCCAGTACCTGATCGAGGGGGTTACCGATGCCGGGGAGATTCGCGAAGGGGCCAGAGCCTCTGTCATGGCCGAGTTGCGCCGGGAATTTCGCCCCGAATTTCTCAACCGTGTTGACGACATCGTGCTGTTCAAGCCCCTGACCCTGGAGGAAATTAAGAAAATTGTCGATCTTCTGACTCAGGCGCTGCGGCATCGGTTGTCCGAGCGAAGCATTGAGCTCGATATGACCGATGCGGCCCGCGATCTGATTGCCCGCACGGCCTACGATCCGGTGTATGGGGCGCGTCCCTTGAAACGATACCTCCAGCATGCCGTGGAGACCCGTATCGGCAGAGCTCTGATCGGCGGAGATGTTCGGGAAGGAGCGGTTGTAACCGTGGATGCCGTCAATGGTGATTTAACGGTGAGCCATGTCAATCCACCGGAACCCGCTGGGGAATCGTCCGGACCTGAGCCCGGATAGCCCGGCATGCAGGAATTGTGTCGTATGCAACCTTGGTTAGGAAAGCGCTTTACAGGCAAGCCCCTCTTTTGGGAGGCTTGCCTGTTTTTTTGGTTCGCTTGTTGCATTAGTTTGCTTCAATGATTTCTTGACACGGTTTTTGTCACATTTTTGACGAGATAAAAACTGTATTTCTTTGTGGAGCGGGGGGAGGATGACACGAAAAAAACGGTTCGGAGAGGTTCTGGTCGAGGCTGGGATCGTTTCTGAAGAGACTCTTAAGACGGCTCTTGAAAAACAGCGGGGTACGGGCAAACGCCTGGGAATGGTCCTTGAGGAAATGGGGCTGGTTTCTCAGCGGGACGTCGCCGGTGTGCTTGCCCGCCAGTTCGGTTTCAAGACGGTGAGCAATATTGCGGGACACAGCTTTTCCGAGGAACTGTTGGCCCTTGTCGAGAGTGATCAGGCCATCAATTCTCTGATTTTTCCCCTGAAGGTGGTCAACAAGACGCTGTACCTGGCCATGGTCAATCCTCTGGCCGAGGAAGTTCTGGAAAATGTGGTCTTTCGGACCGGGTTGCAGGTTGTGCCTCTGGTTACCACCCCCGCCGAGATTGAAAAGGCGGTCAACCGGCATTATCTGAAAGAACAGGAAGAAGGAGAAAGCGATCAGTGTACAGTTCTCGTCGTGGAGGACGGTGAGCTGGTGCGGGCGGCCACCGTAGCGTCTTTGCGAAAGATGGGATTCGGCATTCTTGAGGCAACCAACGGAGAAGAGGGATTACAAACCGCGCTGGAGCACAAGCCCCATCTGATCCTTACCGATATGCTGATGCCGCGCATGGATGGCCACGAAATGTTTCTGGCGTTGCAGGGGGACGAGCGTACCCGTAGGATTCCCGTTCTTGCCCTGTCCGGACTCGCTTCGGCCGAGGAGGAAGCCAGACTCCTGGAACTCGGGTTCTTCGATTTTATCCCCAAGCCGGTCAATCCGGTCCGGCTGGTCGCTCGGGTGAGGCGTACCCTGCGGTTCGTGTATGGATGCGGCGGACCCTCTCTTCGATAGGAGGGGGGGATAAGGCACACGTATTAAGTCTTGAAAATTAAACGGCAAGGGATATAATATAACCAAAAAAGTCATGATTAGGTGATTCCTCCTTATCTTCCCGTCACCGGAAAGGCAGGTCCTTATGAGAATTGACATTCTTTGCAAACCTGAAAGCGCAGGACGGGGAGAACGCGCCCTGGAGAACGTTCGCGAGGCGCTCAGTTCCATGGGGGTCGAGGCGGAAGTTCACCTGTTCAAAGACCGTCGCAAAATGATTGACAACCGCGTGTATGTCTCGCCGGCTCTTCTTATCGATGACAGCGTTCGTGTCTCCGGCCGTGTCCCCGAGGTGGATGAAGTGGTGAAGATCCTCGGGGAGCGCCCCCGGTATCGTCATCGCCTTCAGCAGGTTGCCTGAGTTTCACGAGACGATGGCCGTTCCCAAAGACCCCCGAAAGGGGGTCTTTTTTGTTTCGACGTGACTTTACATTTACCTGTAACTCAGGTACTTTGTGGAAGATTTAGCGACGTGGGGAGTTTTTTATGGCCACCATCATGCTGGTTGACGACGTAGAGCTTTTTCTGCGTCTTGAGAAATCTTTTCTGGAGGATTGCGGCTACGAGGTGGCGACCGCCAAGTCGGGTGTGGAAGCGCTGCACCGGTTGACGGAGGTCGATCCCGAGCTGATTCTTCTCGATCTGTATATGCCCGGCATCGATGGGGATGAGGTGTGTCGCAACCTGAAGAGTGATGCCCGCTGGCGCGATACCCCGGTCATCATGGTGACATCCGCCGGCAAAGAGGAAGAAGTTCAACGATGTCTTTCCGCCGGCTGCGACGACTACATCACCAAACCGGTCAATAAGAAGGATTTTCTCGACAAGGTCCAGAAATACCTGTCGATCCGGAAGCGGACCGACGAGGCGCCTTCCCCGGTTCCTCTTCGCGTCAAACTGACGGAAGAGGGCGAAGCGCTCAAGGCCCGTATCCGCAAGCTGTCCCGCAATGGG
Source organism: Desulfuromonadaceae bacterium (assembly GCA_003250235.1). Lineage (GTDB taxonomy): Bacteria > Desulfobacterota > Desulfuromonadia > Desulfuromonadales > SZUA-540 > SZUA-540. The sequence continues at coordinate 9,411 of QKGY01000074.1, read as the reverse complement.
GTTTATCTGCGCAGTCGGGTGGTGCTGGTGCCCGGCACTCTCGTTCAGGTTTCCCTGGCCCTGGCGGACGGCCGTGTCCTGGATGTCGAGGGCAAGGTCAAGCGTGTTCAGGAAGGCGGTTCCGCCGGCAAGGGCGTCTACTTTATCTATCCCGAACCCCATGCGCAGCGGGAATTGGAAAAACTGGTCAATACCGGAGAGTGGGTCCCGCCGGTTGCGCCACCGGCCGAGTCCTCGCCTCCCCCCCCGGAACCGGACAGTAAAAAGGCCCTGGATCCCGAAGTCGAGGAAAAGATCCGGCTTCTCAAGCGGATCGAAGATCTGGAAAGGGAAAACGAAACCTTTGCCAACAAGATCGTCCGCACGGAAGATATCAACAACAACCTGACCAACCTGTATGTTGCTTCAACCCGCCTTCATTCCGTGCTCGACCGGGCGGAAGTCTTGCAGATCATCAAGGAAGTCGTCATCAATCTGGTCGGTGCGGAGAAATTCGCTGTTCTGACCTTTGACAAGGGAGCGCATCAATTGCGCTTTGAAGTGGGCGAAGGGTTTGACGACCTGAGTTTTCCTGCAATCTCCCCGTCTTCCGGCCTGTGGCAGGAGGTGGTTCATCAGGGGGAGAGTTACTATCAGGACGGGTCCGTGGTGGAGGGATCGGACGATCTGCTGGTGCCTTTGGCCGTCATTCCGTTGCGGATTCATGAGCAGACCACGGGAGCTCTCGCCATCTATCGGCTTTTTGTGCAGAAGGAGCGGTTCGAGGTGGTGGATTTCCAGCTCTTCTCCATGATGGCCGAACATGCGGCAACGGCCATCTTCTCTTCGACCCTTTACGAGGAGTCGGAGCGGAAACGGCAGACGTACCGGGGATTCATGGATCTGCTGCTCAAATAGCGGAGCCTGCCGCCGGGATCAGCAACCCTTCGCTCACGGCAAATTCGAGGATTTCCTCCCCCTCTCGGCGGGCAATGCTGCCTGAGAAAATCTCCCGCGGGGTTTTCGCCCCGTCCGACCCCTGAAGCAGTTTCAAAAAACCTTCCTCCAGCGATTCACAGAGTACCTCAGGCCCCCTGCGGGCAAACAAGGCCGCTGATCCCACGGGGCGGAACAGGCTGGCAAATCTCTCCAGGTCGGTCTCCCCCATCTCCACAAGGTCCAGGATTTCGTAAGCAAAGGGAACGAGCCGAATGGTCGGTGCCGGCCGCCACGGGGTGTTCCAGGGGTCCTTGATCCTGGCGCTTTCGGCGGCAGCCAGGGTCTCTTCCCCGAGCAGGGTTTCTGCATAGTGAAAGTGATAACGCATCATGTCCAGGGCCGCGGGCAGCAGATCCTGTCGTTTAAGGCTCTTGAACCGATGCCGAATGTATCCTTCCTGGAGTTCCAGGACCTGCGCGGGGCTCCAGCGGGATGCGTCAAGGAACAGGGGGCGCGAGATGTTCTTTGCCCGAAGTCCCCATTCGGCGAATCCTTCCAGGAATGTAGCCGCGTCCTCTGCGGTGGCCTTCAGCAGTCCCTGGAAAAACCCCACGGCACGGCCGACATTGTAGAACAGATCCGTTGCCGCGGCCAGGGTGCGGCAACGCTCCACCCCTTGAGCATCGAGGGTCTTCGTGGAGAGGACTTCGTAGGGAGGACTCTCCTGGGCCCTAATGTCAAGGGTCTTGCGGTTCCGGTACAGGGGAGTTCCGGGCAGAAGGGCCAGGGGGAAGATGTCGAGGTGATTCGGACCGAAACCGAGCGCGGTGTTGAGACTGTTGGCGAAGCCGGAGAAATCGTCGGTGGGCAGCCCATAGATCAGGTCAAGACCGAAGGTGACGCCTTCGGCGGAAAGAAGACGGATCTTTTTGTTGAACAGATCGAGGTCGAGAGATCGATGGACGTGACGCAATACCTTGGGGCGAGCCGACTGCAAGCCGATCTGGACCGAGCAGGAAAGCTTCGCAAGGAGCCGCGCCGTTTCACGGTCGAGGAAATCGGCTTTCGCCTCCAGGTGAAAGTGGATGTGCGGAGCTTTTTTCGTCAGAAGGCGCAGCAGGGCTTTACCCCTTTCGGGGGGGTAATTGAAGGTGGAGTCCAGAATCCATATCTGACTGACATTTTTGCGGACGAACAGGTCGAGTTCCGCTTCCAGCCGTGGCATGGGAACGTGACGAACGCCCCGATTGCCGCGGGCATCAAAGCAGAAATCGCAGCCGAAGGGGCATCCGCGGGATATTTCCCAGAGAACACCCTGTCCTTCCTCGGGGACGAGGACGCCTTCGAGCCAGGGGGAGGGCTGGCTGTCGAGAGTTTCCATCCCCTGTGACGGGACCGAGGAAGAAGAGGCGGCGTCTTTAAACACCACGCCTTCGATTTCGGGTTGCGGCCCCCCGGCCTGCCAGTGCAGCATGAGATGCCGGAATGGAATTTCCCCCTCGCCCCGGACGACCGCGTCGAACCCGCCACCTCCGAGAATCCCGGGAGTATCCGCCGTGGCCTCCGGGCCTCCCGCCACCAAGCGGATATCGGGCTTTGTTTCTTTCAGACGGAGAGCCAGGTTCTGAAGGCGAACCCGGTTCCAGGCATAGAGGGGAAAGGCGACCACGTTCGGGTTGTGCGCAAGGATCGCATCGAGGATCTGACGGTCGTTCTGCTCGGGATAACTGTCGACAAGCCGCGTTGTGCTGCGGAGCGACTCGGGCAGGGAGGCGGCCAGACATCCGGCGGCAAGGGGGACGGCCTGGGCTGAGCGCCGGACATGATGTGTTGAGAGAACAATGGTCATGATCCCCTCCACCGGTTCGTTCCGCTCAGGAGACAATGTCTACGGGCGGAGCGCTGTGAAGATGTTTCGTGGTTGTGTTTATGCCATGGCGGGAGAAGCCGGCACGGAACTCGTCATAATGCTTCTGGATCTGGCTCAGCGTCAGGTGATAGCCGTAATCCATGATGTGGTGCCGGGCCAGATTGCTCATGGGATTCTGAAAGAATAACACGGATTCTTCCCGTCCGGGTTCGATCAGCAGAATCGTCGTGTCGGGATTGTCCCTGGAGTATTTTTCCAGGGCCAGATCGAGCTTTTCTTTGTTCTCGATACGGCGCGCCTGCTCCCAGGCGAAATTGATGCCGAGATGAGCGATGCTGGAGCACTTGCCGTAGGAGAGAGAAGGAAGACAGGCGCTTTCCAGGTCATTGTTCATAGGCACCCGGGGATTGACAACCACAATGAGCTTGGCCCCCTGTTCGAGTGCGATGTCGATATGCGAAACCCGACCGACAGAGCCATCGAGGTAGAAATGATCGCCGATCTGCAGGGGGCGGAAGAAAAAAGGGATGGCGCAGGAGGCTGTGATAGCCTGGCAAATGGCCATCTCACGGTTCCCTTCGGTGCCGAAGACCACGCGGGTTCCAAGGTCGAGATCGTAGGCAGGAATATACAGCTCGGTTTTCAGTTGGTCGAAATCGTCGATAATCCCTTCTTTGCGAAAGGATTCGCACAGATAATGCTGCATCGGTTCCAGAGAGAAGAGTCCGGCCGGAAACTGCTCCTGAAGGATCTGAAGACTCTCCTGCAGGTTGAATCCCCAGCGGTTTTTGCGGTGAAAGCGGAAGATGCGAAAAAGATTGTGGAGGACATCCCAGGTCGAGTGCAATATCTCCCGCTTGTCCATGCGGTAGATGTCTTTTCGCCGCCAGTTGAAAACGGTCGAATCGTTGGTGGCGATAGCCCGGAACAGAGCTTCCGGGGCAATCCGGTTGGCCATCAGGGTGGCGATAACCGAGCCGGCGCTGACCCCGATGTACATATCGAAATGGCGGGTGGAGAAGCCGGGAGCGAAGAGACGGTCTAGGGCGCTGAGACAGCCGATTTCATAGGCGGCACCCATGATCCCGCCGCCTGCCAGAACCAATGCGGTTTTGTTGACGGCTTTGGTCATGGGTCCCTACTTCTTGGCCCGAACTTTTATCTTGGGTTTCCCGTCTTCAGTGACCACGACGAAGTCCACTTCGCGATCTCCGAATTTCTCGCGTATCTTTTCGCGTTGCTTGGTGAGAAACTCGGCGACCTGCTGTTTGTCGGGTGCGGCGCCTCCGAGGTTGCAGGTCTTGCGGGCGGCGAGAAGGTCCTGGTACAGGCGGTCGGTGGACGAGTCCTGGGAGGAGGGGACATGGACGGACGCGGCTTCAGGTTCTGGACTTTTGTGGAGTTTTGTAAGGTGACGTTCGTATTTGCCTTCGTCCATGAGTCGCAGAATGCGGTCCCAGTGAGTTGCGTAACTTTGAAAGCGGGCCAGGAGCGCCTGGTGCCGGAACCTCAGGTCTGTCTGGATGATCCGTCGATTGCTCATAAATCGCAGCCGACGCGCGAGTTCTTCCCTGTCCCTGATCGGCTCTCTTTTTTCCACCCCGGCGAAATACTGCTCATAACGGATCTGCAGATCTTTGAGTCCCAGCTCGAGTTCGCTAATGGCCAAGGCGATGCTGTTGCGCTCCTTCATAATCCCCTCTTCGATGAAAAAAATAAACTATACTTAATTAGGCCCTTTCTGTAAAGAAGCATGCGGGAATTCCTTTTTATTTTAAGGCTTATTTCTTGACTGGCCTGGGGCTTTCGTTAATAATATTTGTTTCGAAAAACGTCGATTCCGGGGGGCACTTAATATGGAAAAAAGCGTGGTGGCAGTTATTCTGGCTGCGGGGCAGGGGACACGCATGAAGTCGGCGATCCCCAAGGTGTTGCACCCCCTGGCGGGTACACCGATGGTGGAGTATCCGGTGGCTCTGGCAAAAGAGCTAGGCTGTGATCCGACCGTGCTGGTGGTCGGTCATCAGGCCTCGGATGTCGAGAAGGCCCTTGATGGGCGTGGGGTGCTTTTCGCCCGTCAGTCAGAGCAACTGGGGACGGGTCATGCGCTGCTGTGTGCCGAAGAGGCCCTTCGGGGTGTTTCCGGGACGCTTCTTCTTCTCTGTGGCGATGTCCCCCTGCTCGAAACCGAGACGATGGAGCGCCTGCTGGCCTATCATCGTACCCAGAAAGCCAATGTGACCGTGCTGACTGCCCACAGGGATGATCCGCACGGATATGGCCGCATTGTCCGCGATGGGGAGCAGGTGCTTCGCATCGTTGAAGAGAAGGACGCCTCCCCCAAAGAAAAATCGATTCACGAGATCAACACGGGGATTTATGCCATGGAGATCCCCTGGGCGTTCGACGCGTTGCGTTCTGTCGGTCGCGATAATGCCCAGGGCGAATATTATCTGACCGATATCGTGTCGGTGGCCCGTAATGCCGGTCATGGTGTGAGCGCTCTCTCTGTTTCCTCCGAAGCGGAAACCATGGGGATCAACGACCGGGTTCAACTGGCGACGGCGGCCGCACTGATGCGTCAGCGTATCAATGACGCGCTGATGCGCTCGGGGGTCAGCCTCGTGGACCCGAAGACCACGTATATCGATGCCCAGGTTCGTATCGGGCAAGATACCCTGGTATATCCCGGAGTGTACCTTCGAGGAAAAACCTGTATCGGCAACCGGTGCATCCTTGAACCGGGAGCGATGGTCACCGATTGTGAGATCGGCGATGGCGTTCATATCAAGGCGGGTTCCGTTTTGCAGGAGTCGCGGGTGGGCGATCATACCGATGTCGGCCCCATGGCGCACCTCAGACCCGGGACCGATCTGGCCGGTCATAATAAGATCGGCAACTTCGTCGAAACGAAAAAGGCCATCATCGGGACAGGTTCCAAGGCGAGCCATCTGACCTATATCGGCGACGCCGAGGTGGGCTCGGAGGTCAATATCGGCTGCGGCACCATTACCTGCAACTACGATGGTGTCAACAAGCACAAGACCGTGATCGAGGACGGCGTCTTCGTTGGCAGCGATACCCAGTTCGTTGCGCCGGTGCGTATCGGCCGCAACAGTCTCATCGGCGCGGGTTCGACCATCACCAAGGATGTCCCCCCCGATGCCCTGGCTCTTTCGCGGGCGGAACAGAAAATCATCGAGGGTTGGGTCCTTCGCAAAGGCAAAAAGAAAAAATAAAGAGAGTACCCTGTCGGCAGGAGTCTACTTATGTGCGGAATCGTCGGTTATATAGGCTTTCAGGAAGCGACCCCCATCATCCTCGAGGGGCTGCGTCGCCTGGAATACCGGGGGTATGATTCGGCCGGAATCGCCACTCTGGACGGAGGAAAGATCGAAATCCACCGTGCCAAAGGGAAGCTGGCGAATCTGGAGAAGATCCTTCAGGACCATCCTGCCATCGGCCAGTGCGGCATAGGCCACACGCGCTGGGCCACGCACGGCAAACCCTCCGAGATCAATGCACATCCTCACTATGCCGGCGGCATTGTCGTGGTTCATAACGGGATCATCGAGAATTATCTCCCCCTGAAAGAGCGTCTTCGCGGGCAGGGGCACAACTTCAGTTCGGAAACGGACACGGAAGTCATCGCCCATCTGATCCTTCAGCATTACAAGGAGTGCGGCGATTTTGAGACGGCCGTGCGACGGGGGTTGTCCGAGGTGCGGGGGGCCTATGGCGTGGCCATTCTCTGTGAACAGGAGCCGGGCAAGCTGATCGCGGCCAAGCTCGGGTCGCCCCTGGTCCTCGGCCAGGGGAAAGGGGAGTTTTTTGTCGCTTCGGACATCCCTGCCATGCTCTCCCATACCCGGGAGATGATTTTTCTCGAAGATGGCGAAATGGCTGTCTTTACCGCAAGCGGCATGGAGATATCCACCCTGGCGGGAGAAAAGCTGCAGAAACCGACCAAGACCATCACCTGGAGCCCCCTCATGGCCGAGAAGGGTGGGTACAAGCACTTCATGCTCAAGGAAATTTACGAGCAGCCCCGGGCCATCGCCGATACCCTGGCCGGGCGTATCCTCGAGGAGGAAGGGGATATCTATCTCGAGGACCTGCGTCTTTCCGATGCCGAATTGCAGCAGATTGAAAAGATCTACGTCGTTGCTTGCGGAACATCCTGGCACGCCGGTCTGGTCGGTAAGTTTCTGATCGAAAAGCTGGCCCGGATTCCGGTCGAGGTGGATATCGCCAGCGAATTTCGGTACCGGGATCCCCTGGTCCACGACCGGGTCCTTACGGTTCTGATCAGCCAGAGTGGGGAGACGGCCGATACCCTGGCCGCCCTGCGCGAAGCCCGGGGTAAAAACGGCAAGGTGGTCGCCATCTGCAACGTGGTGGAATCGTCCATCGCCCGAGAGAGCGACGGGGTGATCTATACGCATGCCGGCCCCGAAATCGGGGTGGCGTCCACCAAGGCATTCACCACCCAGCTCGTGGCATTGAATCTTCTGGCCCTGCGTCTGGGCCGGGTTGTGGGCAGCCTCTCCGCCGAGACATGCCGTTCTCTGGTCAAAGCCCTGACCACCCTGCCGCGCAAGGTGGAAGACACCCTGGAACTCGACGGCGCGATCCAGACTGTCGCACAGACCTTCATGGGCGCCCGGGATTTTCTCTATCTCGGCAGGGGCAACCAGTACCCCATCGCTTTGGAGGGGGCTCTCAAGCTCAAGGAGATTTCCTATATTCACGCTGAGGGGTATCCCGCCGGAGAGATGAAGCACGGTCCCATCGCTTTGATCGATGAAAATCTGCCGGTGGTCGTCGTCGCTCCCCATAACGATACTTTCGAGAAAGTCGTCTCCAATATGGAGGAGGTCCGTGCCCGCTCCGGGCGGATCATTGCCATCGGAACGGCGTCAGGTCCTGACCTTGCAGGTGCCGCCGATTTCGTTCTTACCGTGCCGGATATCGACGATGAACTATTGCCGGTACTGACTTCTGTGCCTTTACAGCTTCTGGCCTACCATATCGCCGTTCTGAAGGGAACGGACGTGGATCAGCCGCGCAACCTCGCCAAAAGCGTTACCGTGGAGTAAGGTTTTGTTTTTTTCCCCCCGTACCATCAAGCGGCTGCGCCTGTTTATGGCCAGCCTCCCCGGTTATTTTACGATTAGCGAAAACACCTTCCTGATCATTCTGGCCGTCATTATCGGCCTGTTGGGTGGTCTCGGGAACTATGCCTTTCGTAAAACCATTGAATTCGTACACTGGGGACTCTTTGAGCAAGGGGAGCGGTTGTTTCACTTCTCGCTCGATGAATGGAGCCCTCAGCGGATTGCGGTGATTTTCTTCCCGGCCATCGGCGGGATTTTGATGATCCCCCTTTGGCACTGGTTCGCACAGGACCTCAAGGGTGGATTCGCCGGTTTTCTCGAGCGGGTCAACCTCAGGGGAGCCAAGCTTCGCCTTCGTCCCATATTCACCCGTGGTTTTGCCGCGGCCATCACCCTTGGTTCCGGCGGCAGTGCCGGGCAGGAAGGTCCGATCGCCACCATCGGTGGGTCGATCGGTTCGCAATTCGGTCAGATGTTCAAGATGAGTGGCGATCGTCTCAAGGTCCTGGTGGCCTGTGGCGCCGCCGCCGGGGTGGCCGCCACCTTCAACGCGCCGATCGCCGGTGTCTTTTTTGCCCAGGAGATCGTTCTCCTGTCGGCTTTTGAACTCTCCAGTTTTACCTCCATCGTCATCTCCAGCGGTATGGCGACCGTTGTATCCCGGGCATTGCTGGGCAACACGTCGGAAATTTTTGCCCCTCATTATAAGGTTCACAGTTTCTGGGAATTCGGCCTGTATGTACTGCTCGGTCTGGTGATCGGCGCCCTGGCCGCCGCGTTCATCGATTCGCATTTTCGCATCAAGGATCGTATCGATCATATCAAGGTCCACTGGTTGGCCAAACCGGCGCTCGGGGGGCTGGCCGTCGGCGCGATCGGACTTTTCTTCCCCCAGGTGTTCGGCAACGGCTACGAGTTCATCGAGACGGTTCTGCTGGGGGATCAAGGCGGTTATCAAGTGACCTGGTATCTCCTCGGCGCCCTGGTGGTTGCCAAGGCCGTCGCCACCTCGATTACGCTCAGCTCGGGGCTTCCCGGAGGGATGTTCGCCCCCTGCCTTTACCTGGGGGCTGTCGCCGGAGGGGCGTTCGGCCATCTGCTTGCGGTTCTCTTTCCTGCGGCGCATATTGCCCCGGGAGCGTATGCCCTGGTCGGCATGGGAGCCTTTCTGGCGGCCACCACCCATTCACCGATGACGGCCATCTTTCTCCTGTTTGAAATCACCGACAGCTACGAGGTCATCATTCCGATCATGCTGACCTGCGTGATCGGGACCGCCGTGGCCAGGCATTTCAAGAAGGACAGCCTGGAGACCTACGAGCTGACCCGGGCCGGGATCGACCTGGAAGCCGGTAAAGAGCGCAACATCATGAAGTCGCTGAAAGTCGGCGAGGTGATGGTCCGCGACGTGGAAAGCATTTCCGAAAGCATGACCCTGGGCCAGTTTGCCGATTTTATCGAGCAGACCAAACATACCAACTTCCCATTGATCGACAGTAACGGCGA
>QKGY01000373.1 GCA_003250235.1 Desulfuromonadaceae bacterium | reverse complement strand
CTCCGACACCGCCGGGCGGATCGCCTCGGGGGATCTCACCCCTCCGCCGGCGCCCTCAAGGGTCAATGACGAGCTCGACGACCTCGCCATCTCCATCAACCGCATGACCGAACAGCTGATCCGCGTGGTGGGCACCGAAAAACTCCTGGAAGGAGCCGAAGAGGAAAGACGGCGCATCGCCATGGACATTCACGACCAGACATTGTCCGACCTGTCCTCCGTTCTGCGCGGAATCCAGAACCTGCGGTCCATGGACCAATGCGGCATGGAAGGGAAAAAACTTGAGGAGGATCTGCAGCGGGCCATAGCCAACCTGCGGGAGATCATGGACAACCTGCACCCCCAAACCCTGGATATCCTCGGGCTGGGCGCCGCCCTCGAATCCCACCTCGATCGGCACTTCTCGAAAGGGGACCTGCCTGAATACCACCTTTATATTTCTCCGGAAGCCGACCGGGCCGCCATTTCCCGGACCGACCGGCTCAACCTCTACCGTATCGCCCTGGAGGCGGTGCACAACGTCATCCGTCACGCTCAGGCCAGCCGCTACGAAGTCAACCTCGATGTCCGCAACAACGAGCTGGTTCTTTCCATTGAAGATAACGGCATCGGCTTCGGCAATCCGGTTGAGAACGGACTGCGGGGACGGGGTCTGCACAATATTCGTGAACGGGCCAAGGTCATTGGCGCCATCGTGAGCTGGCGTCCGTCCCGGTTCTCCACCGGAACCCGTTTTGAACTGACTCTTCCCTTAAAATCTGACCCTCAGGAGGGCTAGCCTCTCATGAATCCCTTGTCGATCCTCATCGCCGAAGACAATCCGAAGGATTTTGAATTCCTCGAGCAGCTTGTGCAGAGTCTGGACACCCCCTGCCAGATAGAGAGGGCCCAAAACGGCAGGGTCGCCCTGGAAAAAGCCCTGCGCCTGGAAACGCCGCTCGTGGTCAGCGACATCCAGATGCCCGAACTCAACGGCATCGAGTTCGCCCGCGCCCTCTGGGAGGAGAAACCCATGGCCCGCATCATCTTCTGGAGCCAGTACAAGGACGAGATGTACGTGCGCGCCCTGACCAGTATCGTCCCCCCCGAGACGGTCTACGGCTACGTCCTGAAATCCAACACCCGCGAGCGGATTGCCTCGGCGATAGAGACCGTGCTCATTGACGAACAATGCTGGATCGACCCGGAAGTGCGAAAAGTTCAGGGGCGGGCGGGGCACCGGCAGACAGCTCTCTCCGACATCGAGTACGAAGCCCTGGTCGACATTTCCCTGGGGCTGACGGACAACCTCATTGCCCAGCGCCGCTACCTTTCCCGTCGCGGCGTACAGAGCCGGCTCAATACGCTGTACACGAAGCTGGGGCTCGATCAGGAGCAATTTCACAGCGAGAAATTCGGTGACGCTTTCAACCTGCGCAACCGGGCGGTTTCGGTGGCACTGCGCCGCGGCTTGATCAACGCCTTCGAGCTCGAGCACGAGGAGGAAGAGCTGCAGGGATGGCTTAAAAAATTCCGGACCAGCAAGAGGGGATAGCAAGATCGCTCGCACCGCTTGACGACAAACCTCCGAAGAAACAACCCAACTTCGGGGGTTTTTTTGTTGTCTGGAGCATGCCGACTCCGCTATCCTACCAAAACCATTACCATTGACCTCTTTTTTTGCAACGTCTTCTCAGCTATACTTTTACTCATGAGAAATGCACTTGAAAAAATCGGCGATCAGGTTCTGTATCTGCTGGAGATGGCAGGCCGCATGGGCCTGTTTCTCCTGACCTGCCTGAAATGCGTCCTGCTGCCTCCCTACAAGATGCGGCCGGTACTTTCGCAAATCCAGTTCATCGGGGCCCGCTCCATTTTCGTCATCCTGTTCACCGGGGCGTTCACCGGCATGGTCCTCGGACTGCAGGGATACTACACCCTGCGGAAGTTCGGTTCCGAAGGACTGCTCGGATCGGCCGTGGCCTTGAGTCTGATCCGTGAGCTCGGCCCGGTGCTGACCGCTCTGATGGTCATCGGCAGGGCGGGTTCGGCCATCACGGCCGAGATCGGCATCATGCGCAACTCGGAGCAGATCGACGCCCTGGAGTGCATGGCCATCGATCCCTGCACCTACCTCATGAAACCGAAATTCGTTGCCGCCATCCTGTCGATCCCCCTGCTGACAGCCATTTTTGACGTGGTCGGCATCTGGGGGGGCTGGCTGGTCGGCGTGCAGCTCCTCGGAGTCAATGACGGCGCCTATTTCCAGGGGATGTATGCCAGCGTGATCTGGAAAGACATCGAGATGGGACTGGTCAAATCCCTGGTTTTTGCCCTGCTCGTGGTATGGATTGCCTCGGCACGAGGGTATTTCCTGCACCTTGAACGCGAGGGCGGATTCGGCGCCGAAGGGGTCAGCCGCACCACAACCCGCGCCGTGGTGATGGCGTCGGTCACCGTCCTGGTCTGGGATTACCTGATCAGCGCCATCATGCTGTGAGAAGGGGGAACGGGTGAACGGGAACACGGGAAAGAAAACCCTGCCGGAAGTCGCCATCGAACTGCAGGGAGTGGTCAAAACCTTCGGCCGGCAGAGGGTTCTCGACGGCATCGACCTCAAGGTCATGGCGGGGCAGACCACGGTGATCGTCGGCGCCAGCGGCCAGGGCAAGAGCGTCATCCTCAAACATATGCTCGGTCTGGTTCGTCCGGACGAGGGCCGCGTCTTGGTATTCGGGCAGGATCTCTCCACCATCTCCCGCAAAGAACTCAACGAAATCCGCATGAACTTCGGGGTGCTTTTCCAGAACGCCGCCCTGTTCGACTCCATGACGGTTTTCGATAACGTGGCTCTGCCCCTGCGGGAACGAACCCGCAAGAGCGATGCCGAAATTCGTAGCCTGGTTGACGAAAAACTCAAACTCATGGACCTCTTCGGCAGCGAATCCAAGTACCCGGCCCAACTCTCGGGAGGCATGCGCAAGCGGGTGGGTCTCGCCAGGGCGCTGGTCCTCGATCCCAAGGTGGTCTTCTTCGACGAGCCGACCACCGGTCTGGACGCCCACAAGAGCAACGAGATCTACCGCCTCTTCTACCAGACGCAACAGCAGTTGGGCTATACCGCGGTCATCGTCAGTCACGATGTCCCCAAGATCTTCAAACTCTCGGATCATGTGGCCCTGCTGGCCCAAGGACAGATCCAGGGCTGCATGCCCCCTGAGCAGTTCCAGCTCTCGGACAACCCGCTGATCCGGGAATACGTCGAGACCACCATGGGACCCATTTATTCGAGTGAAAAGGAGGAACCTGGTCTTCATGAAACGGTTTAATCTCGAAATTGCCGTCGGCCTCTTTATGGTGGCCGGCTTCATCTGTTTCGCCTGGCTTTCCGTCCGCCTCGGCGATGTGCATTTTTTCTCCGAGACCACCTATGCGGTTCACGCCAGTTTCGGCTCGGTTTCAGGCCTCAAGCCGGGCGCCACGGTCGAAGTGGCCGGGGTTCAGATCGGCAAGGTCGATACGATCCAGCTTGATCAGGACTCCTACGAGGCCGTGGTGAACATGAGCATCGACAAGGACATCCACCTCCAGGAGGACAGCATCGCCTCGATCCGTACCGCCGGTATCATCGGCGACCGCTACGTCGATATTTCGCCGGGTGGGTCGCCCGACCTGATCAAGCCCGGCGGGCGCATCACCGAAACCGAATCGGCCATCAACCTGGAGGAACTGGTCAGCAAGTACATCTTTGAGAAGAAATAGCGCCGCCAAGAGCCGGTGCTTTTCCTGAAAGGATCTCCGCTTTATGAAACAGGTAGTCTCCTGGCTGGCTTTGCTGCTTGTTCTGTCGACAGGAGTCAACGCCCTGGCGCAGTCGACGGACCACCCGTTCGACCCGGGTCCCGACCCCTTCGCCGAAGAAGACGAGGGGCCGCAGATCTCCGACCCCCTCGAGTCATTCAACCGGGGGGTGTTCTGGGTCAACGACAAAATGTATTTTTACCTGCTCAAACCGACCGCCAGGGTTTTTCGGGTGGTCCCGCAACCGGTGCGCTCCTCGGTCGACAAGGCCTTCACCAACCTCGGCTTTCCGATCCGCTTCGTCAATAACCTGCTGCAACTCAAGTTCTGGAACGCGACGGTGGAGTTCGACCGCTTCCTCATCAATACGACCATCGGTCTCGGCGGATTCTTCGATCCGGCCAGCAACATCCCCGAACTGGCCCCCCGCAACGAAGACCTGGGACAGACTCTGGGACACTACGGTGTCGGCCAGGGGTTCTATCTGGTGCTGCCTCTGCTGGGTCCATCCTCCCTGCGTGACGGCATCGGCCTGAGCGGGGATTATTACTTTCTCTCCGCATGGAACTACACCGGGCTGAATTTCATCGAACGAACCGGCGTCACGGCCGGAGAGACGGTCAACTTCCTCTCCCTCGACAAGGACACCTACGAACAGATCAAGAAGGATTCTCTCGATCCCTATCTGTTTATCCGCAACGCCTATGCCCAGCGCCGTCAGGCGCTGGTGGACAAGTGAAAGGAAACATCGTGAAAACCGCTATCCGCTTCGTCATCCTGCTTCTCGCGGGGAGCCTTCTGCTTCCCCTCCCGGCGCTCGCCACGCCGGGGCCGACCGACCAGGTCCGGGAAACCATCGACAAGGTCCTCGACATTCTGCGCGATAAGAAGCTTCCGGACGGAGAACGACGCACCCAGCTGAGCAGCCTGATCCGCAGCCGTTTCGACTTCGCGCTCATGTCGCAATGGACCCTCGGTCAGTACTGGCGCAAAGCCACCGACGAACAGCAGAAACGCTTCATCGGCCTTTACAGCGACCTTCTCGAGGAGAGCTACCTGAGCAAGATCGAGAAATATACCGACGAGAAGGTCGCCTACCTCAGCGAAAAGGTGGAAGATGGCCGCGCCGAGGTGGCCACGCAAATCGAAACCGCCAGCGCCAACATCCCCCTGACCTACCGCCTGAGTCTCGAAGGGGACCGCTGGATGGTCTTCGATGTGGTCATCGAAGAGGTCAGCCTGGTCCGGAACTACAGAAGCACTTTCGGAGAAATTGCCCGCAAGGACGGCATCGACGGGCTGTTGAAGCAGGTGGCCGAAAAGGTCGAGGAACAGAAAGCGGCCCGCAACGGGAAAACCCCATGAACACGGATGTCCGAGAACAGAACTCTTCCCTGATCATGCTGACCCCTGAAGATTCCTGCGCCCTGCTGAAGCGTCAGCTGCGTTTTTTTCACTTCCTGTCGGAGGAGGACCTGCCGGTTTTGGCGGAATATTTCAGCTGCCGGCAGATACGGGCCGGTGAGACCCTGTGGAAGGAAGACGATACCGGGGACTACGAAGCCTTCATCGTCGAAGGACGGATCGAAGTCAAGAAGAACACGGAATTCGCCGGCAAGCAGGTGGTGGTCGGTGTATACAGCCCCGGAACCATCGTCGGGGAGCTGTGTCTGATGGACGCCAAGCCCCGGGCGGTGACAGCGGTGGCCCTGGAAGACTGCGCCCTGCTCCTGCTCACCCGGGAGCATCTCGAGCGGCTTCTGGAAAAAAATCCCGAAGTCGGCGTCAAGCTCCTCAAGGGGATGCTCTTCGCCGTCTCGACCCGCCTTCGCAAATCCTTCGAGCGACTGGCGTCTATCTTCTGATATTCCCACCCAAAAAGCTCTTCTGCCATCAGGGGAATCACCCCACCCGGTGGCGGAAGAGCCAAGCCGAAGGCGGCAGCGTCAGCACGGCAATCAGAATCATCGGCCACAGCTGTGGCCAGACATCCGCCACCCCCGATCCCTGCAAAAAAATCTGTCTCAGGGCCGTCACCACGTACCGCAGCGGGTTGGCCAGGGTCCCGATCTGCAGCCAGTGCGGCATGTTCTCTACCGGCGTGGTGAATCCCGAGAGGATGACGGAGGGCATGACGAAAACGAAAGCCCCCAGCAGCGCCTGCTGCATCGTCATGGACAACGAGGAGACCAGCAGGCCTATCCCGACGATGGACGCCATAAACAGTGTCAGTACCGTCACCAGGGCCAGCAGGCTGCCCCGAAACGGCAGTCCGAACCACCATACCCCCCCGGCGACCAGCAGCAGGGAATCGACGATGCCGAAGACGATTCCCGGCAGGGATTTGGCCAGCAGGATCTCCCCCGGCGTGAAGGGTGCGACCAGGAGCTGATCGAAGGTTCCGAATTCCCTCTCCCGCGCCACCGACAGGCTGGTCAGCAGCATCACCACCACCATACTGATCGTCCCCCCCAGAGGGGCCACCACGTACCAGCGGCTGAGCAGGTTGGCGTTGAACCAGGCCCGTTCTTCCACATCCAGACGCACCCCTCCCGCAGAGACCGTTTTCGAGGCGAGCCAACTCCGGTTGAAACGGTCGACGATCTCCCCGGCATAGCCTAAAGCGACCGAGGCCACGTTGGAGTTGCGGCCGTCGACGATCAGCTGGACATCGGCCGGTTGTCCCTGCAGAAGCTTTTCACTGAAATCGTCGGCGATAAACAACACCAGGCGCGCCTGCTGTGCATCGAGCACCGCATCGATTTCCTGGGCCCCCTGCAGGTAGCGCACCACCCGGAAGCTCTCCGATCCGTCGAAGCGGGCGATAAGTTCGCGGGACTCGGGGGTTCGCGCCTGGTCGAGGATTGCGCACCGCACCCGCGTGACATCGAAGGTTGCGGCATAGCCGAACACGAAAAACTGCAGCAGAGGGGGCACGATGACGACAAAACGGCTGCGGGGATCGCGCAGGATCACCATGAATTCCTTCATGACCAGGGCCAGTACACGCCTCAAAAACGTCATCGCCTACTCCAGTCGCTTGCTGAGCTTTCGCCGCGCCACCCCGAGAAAAACCAGAGCCATCAGGGCCAGCGCCAGGGACGCCGGCCAGAGCACGGAGCCGATATTGCCTGCCAGAAACAACGTGTGGCTGATTTCCACGAAATAGCGGGCCGGGATCACATGGCTGACGACCTGGATCACCCACGGCGTACTCTCGAGATCGAACAGAAGGCCGGAGAGGAAAAAGGCCGGCAAAAACCCCGCCACGATGGAGATCTGCGCGGCGATGAACTGAACACGCGTCGCCGCCGAGATAACCAGACCCAGCCCCAGGGACGCCAGCAAAAACAGGGAGCTCAGAAGCACCAGAAGCACCAGAGAACCACGCAGCGGCACATGAAAGATCCACCGTCCCCCGGCAACGGCAAAGAGCATCCCCAGCATGCCGAGGACGTAATAGGGGAAAATCTTGCCCAGCAGCAGTTCGTGCAGGCGCAGGGGGGTGACCAGGATCGCCTCCATGGTGCCGCGCTCCCACTCCCGGGCAATGACCAGGGCGGTCAGCAGCGTGCCGATCAGCGTCATGATGAGGGCGATCAGCCCGGGAACCAGAAAATTCCGACTCTCGTTGGCTTCGTTGAAGCGGATGTGCGCCTGCAGACGCACCCCGCCGGTAGCCGGCTGTTCGCCCCGTGACTGCCTCACGGCGCTCCATCGCTGGATGGCCCCCCGGGCATACCCCTGGATCAGACGCGCCCGGTTGGCGTCAACCCCGTTGACGATGATCTGCACCGGGCTGTACCCCTGCCGCAGCAGGTCCGAACTGAAGTTCTCGCGGATCTGCACGAACCCGTCGACCTCGCCGTCATCGAGAAGTCGCTGCGCCCGCTGAGGGGAAGACACCACCACCGGGTCGAAGTACGGGGAAAGAGCAAAGCGCGCCACCAGATCGTCGGCGAAGTCGCTATGATCGGCGGCAACAACGGCGATCGGCACCCGGGTCGGATTGAGAGTGACCCCGTAACCGAAGAGAAAAAGCAGGACCACCGGCATGACGATGGCGAGGAGAATACTGCTCGGATCCCGCAGGATCTGCAGAAACTCCTTGCGCACAAAGCCCCTCAGGCGCATGCGGGTTGCCTCGGCGGTCGTCATGGCCGGCCTCCGTTCGGGATGAGCTGCCCGGGGATTTCACCCTCGGCAAGGGCGATAAAGGCATCCTCGACGGTCGGCTCGGGATTGGCGTGCGAACGGACCAGGTTTCTGATCTCTTCGGGGGTTCCCTGCGCCAGTTCCGCACCGCGCGACATGATCAGCAGTGTATCGCAGTACTCGGCCTCCTCCATGAAATGGGTGGTGACCACCACGGTCACCCCCTGCTGGGAGAAGCCGTTGATGCGCAGCCAGAACTCGCGCCGGGCCAGGGGGTCGGCTCCGGACGTGGGCTCATCGAGAAAAAGGATGGCCGGTTCATGCAGCAGGGCGACCGCCATGGCCAGCCTCTGCCGGTAGCCTCCGGGGAGATCTCCGGCCTGAACGTCCTGCCGGGTGCGCAGGTCGAATTCATCCAGCGCCCAGTCGATCCGTTCGGCGAGTTTGCGCCCGTGCAGTCCGTACGCCCTGCCGAAAAACTCCAGGTTGGCCAGAACGCTCAGCTGCCGGTACAGGGAAAAAATCTGCGCCATGTACCCCAGGCGTTGACGGGCCCTCGCCCGCGAGCGGCGCAGGTCCTTCCCCGCCACCAGCACCTCCCCGTCGCTCACGCCGGTCAGGCCGCAGAGCATACGGAAGGTGGTCGTCTTACCCGCCCCGTTGGGGCCGAGAAGACCGAAGATTTTCCCGCGCGCTACCTCGAAAGAGATCCCCTTGACCGCCTCGAAATCGCCGAACACCTTCTTGAGGCCGCGGGCCTGTACCGTGATCTCTTGCTCAGCCCCTTCCTCGGCGTGCAGGGCCCGGGGCGTTACGGGCAGCTCCTGGTGGGGGAGCATGGCCATGAACGCATCCTCGAAGTTCGGCTCGACCGCCTTGATGTCCAGACAATCCTCGCAGGAAACCAGCCCATCGGGCGAAGAGGGCACGGCGTCAAAAACGCAGCGGACACGCCCTGAGCGGATGGTCGCATCGACGACTCCGGCCGTACCGGAAAGCTTTCCCTGCAGAAAACGCGCTCCGCGACCGGGCGCCGGCGCAAAGGTGAACACCCTCCCCCGTAGCGTCTCGCGGAAAAATTTCGGCTCGCCCTGCGCCAGGATACGCCCCTCATGCAAGACCACCACCCGGTCGCAGCGATCGGCCTCATCGAGATACGAGGTGGACATCAGCACACCGATCCCCTCGTCACGAACCAGCTGGTTTACGATATCCCAGAGTTCCCGCCGGGACACCGGATCGACGCCGACGGTCGGCTCGTCCAGCAGCAGCATCTGCGGGGCCTTGATCAGCGAGCAGGCCAGGCCCAGCTTCTGCTTCATTCCGCCGGAGAGTTGCCCCGCCCTCCGTCCGGTGAATTCCGCCAGTCCCGTCATGTGCAGAAGCTTCTCGTAGCGCTCGGGCCGCTGCAATGCGGGAACCCCCTGAAGATCGGCGTAGAGATCGAGATTTTCCCGGACGCTCAGCTCCTGATACAGGCCGAACTGCTGCGGCATGTAGCCGACCCGGCTCTGGATGGCGATCGCCTGTCGGGTGGCGTCCAGTCCCAGGACCGAGATACTGCCACTGCTGGGGAGCAGGAGGCCGGCAGCCAGACGCAGCAGGGTCGTCTTGCCGGCCCCGTCCGGCCCGACCAGACCCGTCACCCCGCCCCCTGCGACCTCCAGGGAGATCTCGTGCAGAGCCGTGACAGGGGTTTTACCTTTCTGCCCAAACACTTTGACAAGCCGCTCGGCCTTCAGAACGATCGCGTTGGGCGATCCGGATTGCCCGGAGTGGTGCCGGTCTGGAGAGTCCATGGTGCCCCTGCCGTCAATGATCCTTCATACCGGATGCCGCAGAGGCAGCCGCGACCCGTACGGTGACGGGCATCCCAAGACGCAGACGATTGTCGGGGTCCGCCACCAGCACCCGGATTTCGTACACCAGCTTGGTTCTCAGGTCTTCGGTCTCTACCGGCTGCGGGGTAAACTCGGCTGTCGGCGAAATGAAGCCGATATGCCCCTCAAACGTCCGGTCAGGCCAGCTGTCGCTGGTCACGGTGGCGCTCATCCCTTCCGCCACGCGCCCCAGGTCCCTCTCCGGAACATAGGCGCGCACCCATTTCGGATCGGTGAGGGCGAGGATAAAAGCCGGCCGGGTGGGTCCGGCCATTTCTCCCGGCTCAAGGATACGGCTCTGAATGATGCCGGGCGCGGGGGCGTGCAACACCGTATCCGCCAGACGCTGGGCGAGCAGGTCGACTTGCGAACGGTTGGCCTCCAGCCGCGCCCTGGCCTCGGCGATATCCTCGGCGCGCGGCCCCGCCAAAGCCAGATCGAGAGCCTGCTGCGTCACATTGTGCTGCGCCTCCTCGACGGCCAGGGCGGCGCGGGCGTCATCCAGGGCCTGTCGGCTGCTCGCCCCCACTTCCGAGGTGCTTTCAAGGCGCTGCAGGTTCAGCCGGGCGTTGCGCACCCGGACCTGCGCGGCCTCCACTTCGGCACGGGCCTGGCGAATCTCCTGAGGCCGGGTGCCGTTTTCCAGGCGATCAACCACCTGGCGCTGCGCCTCCGCCTGGGCCTTGGCTTCCTCGAGCTGGGTCTTGAGCTGGCTGTCGCGCAGCTTGGCCAGGACCTGACCCTGTTCCACCACGTCCCCTTCCTCGGCGAGCACCTCCGCCACCAGTTCCTGCTCGTTGAAGGCCAGCTGGGCATCGCGGATCTCCACGTTTCCGTACACAACAGGGGCCGTGGGTTCCTGCCGATCAAATTTCATCCGTACCAGAACGGTCACTCCGATCACCGCGACGACGATCCCCATAGCGGCCATAAGCTTCTTTTTTGTCATTGCAATCCCTCGTTAAAGAGCCCCCTCCATGGCAAGGCATGATCCATTTCCCCCTATAAAAACATATCACCCGAAAGGTCGGGGACAAGCCCGAGCCGGTCTGTCGCGACACCCGAAGGCCCTGCTATACTGAGAGACAGACCGTCCCCCCATTCTCTCAAGCCTGAACAGGAGGAGCCATGCCGCACCTGCAGTTTGACATCAACCGGCCCCTGGAAAAAGCGGACAAAATCGCCTTTGCACAGCAAGTCAGGACGCTGTTCGCCGAGGTGATGGATACCGGGACCGATCATATCGGCATCTCGATCCGCGAGTTCGGAACCCACAACCTCTCCGTCGGCCGGGTGAAAGAACCGGAAAAGGGGGTCGCCCTCGTCAACGCCGATATCCGCGAGGGGCGCACCCTGGAGCAGCGCCGCACCCTGGCTCTGGGATTCATGAACCTGTTGCACCAGCGCTGGGATATCCCCAAAGCACATATGTACGTCACCTTCACCGAGCACAAAGGGGAGGATTTCCACCTGGTGGAAAAATACCTGGCCGGCTGGCAGCAGGGGGAGGATCCCCTGGCGGATCTGGAAAAACGCTGAGCAGGTGGAGAGGGGGGGGGCGACGAGCGGTCAGCCGCATTCCCCCGAAAGAACTACGCCAGACCGAACCGCTTCATTTTGCGCCACAGCGTGCTTTTGTTGATGCCGAGAATCCGGGCAGCCTCCCCCTTTTTGCCGCCGCATTGCGCCAGGACCTGGAGAATGTGGTTGCGTTCGGCATCCTCCATGGCCAGAGGCTTTGCGGGATTCGAATCCCCCGGCTCCCCGGAGCCTCCTCCCAGCAGCAAGGCGTCGGGATCGAGACTCGGCCCCGTGGCCAGGATCATGGCCCGCTCGATGATATTCTCCAGCTCCCGCACGTTGCCGGGAAAAGCATAGCCCTGCAGCCGCGCCAGCCCTTCGGGGCTGATCGTTCTGACCCGCGGATTGATGTGGCGGTAACGCGCAATAAAATGTTCGGCCAGCAAGGCGATATCCTCGCGGCGCTCCCGCAGCGGCGGAATGTGCAGGGTCACCACGCTCAGGCGGTAATAGAGATCACTACGGAAGGCGTTGCCCTGCGAGGCCTGCGCCAGATCGAGGTTGGCCGCGGCGATCAGCCGCACGTCGACCGGCACGGCGCGGCTGCTGCCGACCGGATGAATAACGCGCTCCTGTAAAACCCGCAGCAGCTTGACCTGAAAATTGACATTGGTGGTGCCGATCTCGTCGAGCAGCAGCGTGCCCTTGTCGGCCAGCGCCCCCTTTTCGTGCCCGAAGAGTTCGCTCTCCAGGACCCCTTCGGCGAGCGCGCCGCAGTTGACCGGCACAAAGGCTTCCTCGGCCCGCGGGCTGTGGCGGTGGATAAAACGCGCCAGCACCTCCTTGCCGACCCCGGTCTCTCCCTGGATCAGCACATTGCTGTCGGTAAGAGCCACCCGTCGCGCCAGCCCCAGCAGATCCTCCATGCGCCGGTTGCGGGTCAGAGGCGCAGAGGCCTCTTCGCCCCGTCGGCGTTCCTGCTGCAACCGCGCCACCTGGTTCTCCAGGGCCCGTTCCTTGAGCGCCCGGGCGATGCGCACCTGCACGTCATCGGGCTCGAACGGCTTGGCGATGTAGTCGTAAGCCCCTTTCTTCACGGCCGCCACGGCATTCTCCAGGGACGAGAAGCCGGTGATAATAAAGACAATCACCGACGGGTCGATCGCATGCACCCGCGCCATCAGATCGAAGCCGTTGAGCTTGGGCATCTTCAGGTCGGTCAGCAGCAGGTCGGTCCCCTGAGTCTTGATGTGCCTCAGGGCCTCCTCGCTGTCTCCAAAAGCATGCACCTGGTAAGAGCCGCTCAGCATGCGCACCAGAATGCGGCAGGCCAGAGGATCGTCGTCCACCACGATGACCCGGATATGTTCGCTCATATCAATATACTCCGCTGGGCAGTTTCACGATAAAGGTCGTCCCCTTCCCCGGCTCCGATTCCACGTCGATCGTCCCCCCCTGGCTCTGAACGATGCCGTAACTGACCGACAGTCCCAGCCCGGTCCCCTTGCCCACCTCCTTGGTGGTGAAGAAGGGATCGAAAATCTTTCGCAGGTTCTCGGCGGCGATCCCGACGCCCCGGTCGCTTATCCGTACCGTCACCTTTTTTTCTTCCGCTGCGCACAGGATGCGGACCTCCCCCCCGTCCGGCATGGCGTCGAAGGCGTTGAGGAGCAGATTGACGAAGACCTGCTGGACCTGATGCCCGTCCACCCGCACATAGGGCAAAGAGGGGTTCGAGGTAAAAGACACCGTAATCCCCTGCTTCTCCTGGCGCATCCGCACCAGGGAAAGGGCTTCTTCAAGCAGGGCGTTGATGTCGTGAAGAGCCAGGGAGGGATGCTGCTTGCGGGCGAAGCTGAGCAGACCGCCGATGATGCGGCTGCACTTGCCGGTCTGCTCGGTGATATCGCTCAGATCCTGGCGCAAGGACGGAAGATCCACCTTGCCGCCGTCGAGTTCCTGCCCGGCGAGACTGGCCAGAGCCTGGATATTGCCCAGCGGGGTATTGAGCTCGTGAGCGAGCCCCGCCGCCATCTCGCCGACCGAGGCCAGCTTTTCGGTATGGCAGATCTGCTGTTCGATGCGGGCCTGCTCCTCCAGGTTGGCCTGCAGGCTCTCGGCCATGCGGTTGATCTCCCCGGCGAGAAACCCGACCTCGTCCCGGCTGACGATGCCGATACGGGTGCTCAGATCCCGTCCGAGCCTGCGCGTGCCGTCGATCAACGCCTTCAGCGGCCGGGTCAGCGAGCGGGCGAAGAACGCCGCCGCCATGGCGGTAAAGAGCAGAACGACGGCGGTCGAAAGCCATATCCGCTGCTTCATGGTCGCCAGCGGCGCCAGAAAGAAGTCACGCCGCGCATTGACCACCACCACCCAGCCATGCCGCGGATCCCGGTAGGGCGAATAAAAACGGTACGCGAGAATGTCCCCGGTGCGCGGATCGTAGCTGACACCTTGATCCTTCGTCATCCAGGCCTCGGTGATCAGGGAGGGAAACTCCTGAAAGACCGTGATGCGGCTGCCGGTCTGGTTACCGAACTCGCAGGTGCTGTCCTTGTTGAACAGGTAGATGCCGTTGCGGGGGATGGCGTTGAGATTGCGCTCCACCAGAAAAGCCGACCCCTCTTCAGGGGAAAGCAGCCGGTTGATCAGACTGCCGGCTGTCTCCCCCCAGACATTGATGATCAGAGCCCCGGCGCGTCGGCCATCCTCCGTAAAGAGGGGGGTGGAAAAGCGGACCATGGCCGGACACCAGTATTCCTCGCCTTCAACCCGGCCCCTCTCCATGTTGGAAATCCAGATTTCCCCCTGGCGCAGCGCCATCGTCCCCTGGAAAAAATCGCGGTTCCTCAGCGACTCGACCGACGCCGGCCCCTGCCCCTGCGGGAGCTCTTGCTGGCGGGGGATCACCTTGCCCTCGCGAACCTTGACAAAGACGTTGCCTTGCTCGTCGATCAGGCGGATGGCCTGAATGGTGGGATCCAGCTGCTGGAAATCGAGAAAGCTCTCCTCGATCCGGTCGAGCACATGCGGCCATGCCGGCGAAGACGATTCTCTCATCCTCAGGTACGCGTGCACGGACGGAGTCGCCGCGATGGTCATCAGGGTGGTCTGCGAACGGTGAACCAGATCCTGAAGGTTTTTCACCGACTGATCCGCCAGCTCCTCGATCTGCCGGGTGCTGTTTTGCCGCAGGATGTTGACCGTGGCCCCCAGGGTCAGCACGGAAAAGATGAGCAGCGACGGGATGGCCAGGCCGAGCATGGCCAGCAGGGTTTTCTGATGGATGGTGAGTCGTCTCATCGGCATGCCTGTGATCCTCCGTGCGGATGGTGAAGGCGCGTCTTCGCAGTCCCCGGGATCGTCTTTCGCAAAACCCGGGCCAAAGATCCTGCCGGGGAGAAACCCCGCGCAACATCCGAAATGCCCTTGACCATATTGCATAATGCAATGTCGCATTGCAATAAAATGATTGCATTTTGCACTATTTTAAACGATTTCTCACGCACTGTTTTAAAAATCATCGTTAATTCAGGCAGTTAAAACCGAGAACCCCGATGGCACGACTCCTGAAATAAAGTACTCCGACAACCCGGCAATTATCACAAAACATGGTAGGTTTTCACATAAAAGGCATGCCCTGCCCAACGGCACACAAGGGAAAGGAGGCTCCCGTGTCACAGCTCAGACGACTCTTCATTCAGCGAATAGGCGCACTGGCGGCAGCCGTCGCCGCCACGGCCGCGTCTGCCACATCCGCCCTGGCTTTTTCCGCCCGCAACCCGGGGCGGGATGCCGACGACCGCCGCTATGCCGGCCAAAAGGGGAAGCGCTGGGCCATGGTCATCGACCTGCGCAAGTGCGTCGGCTGCCAGGCCTGTACCGCCGCCTGCAAAGCCGAGAACGTGATCCCCGAGAGCAAGTTTCGCACCTGGGTCCCCGAGTATGAACTCGGGCGTTACCCCCGGGTCCGCAAGGCCTTCCTGCCGCAGCTGTGCAACCACTGCGACAAGGCGGCCTGCGTCTCCGTCTGCCCCACCGGCGCCACCTTTAAACGCGACGACGGGATCGTCGCCGTGGACAGCCAGATCTGCTGGGGCTGCGGGTATTGCCTGAACGCCTGCCCTTACGACAAACGCTTCTTCAATCCCCTGACTCAGGCGGCCGACAAATGCACCTTCTGCGCCCACCGCATCGACCAGGGGCTGTTGCCCGCCTGCGTCGAGACCTGTGTCGGCGGCGCCAGGGTATTCGGCGACCTCAACGACCCGCGCAGCGAGGTTTCCCGCATGCTGGCCGAAGCTCCGACGTCGGTCATGAACCCGGCCGCCGGCACCCGGCCGCAGATCTATTACCGGGGAATGGCCGGGGAACTTCAGGCCCAACCGTCCGGACCTCCCTCGCTGGATGATCTCGCCCGCCATCGCGACGGCGTGCCCGCGCGCGAGTGGATGACCAAGGCTTAAGGAGGCACACTATGATGGAACCCATACAGACCGTCACCACCCTCGCGTCGATCACCCCCGCCCGTCCGTGGGGGCTCGATATCCCCAATTACTTCTGGTTTACCGGCAGCAGCGCCGCGGCCTTTATCGTTTCGAGCTTCGCCCACGTGTTCGGCCTGAAGAAATTCAAGCCCATCGCCGGATTTTCCCTGCTGATCGCCTTCACCCTCCTGGTGGCGGCGCCGCTCAACCTGATCGACGATCTGCGCCAGCCCGGCCGGCTGATCAACTTTTTCCTGTACGGATGGGAAAACTTCGGGACCTCGCCGATGAAATGGGGGGTTCTGCTGCTGGCGGCCTACCCGGTGCTGATCCTGGCCGAGGCTCTCGTGCTCTACCGCCCCTTCCTGGTGGGACGCATGGAAAAAGCCGAAGGACGCCTGACCCGGGGATTTTTCAGGGCGCTGACTTTCGGGCGTTCCGAACTCTCCGAAGCCTCCCTGGAAGCGGACGAGCGCCTCGGCTTCACTCTCGGCGCCGTCGGCATCCCCCTGGCGCTTTCGGTTCACGGCTACACCGGCTACATCCTCGGCGTCGTCCATTCCAACCCGCTGTGGCACACCCCGCTGATGCCGATCCTGTTCCTCGCTTCGGCCATGGTCTCGGGAACCGGCCTGCTGCTGGTGCTGCTGCCGCTGGCGCAGAAATTCTTCACCAACCGCGCCGCAATCGATACCGACGTGATGACCGCCCTGGCCCGTCTGCTGGGCTGGTCGATCATCATCGACCTGGTCATCCGGTTTTTCTGGCTGACCTTCGCCGTAGCGTTCAACGGGGCGGAACGTTTTCGGCTGATCGACTTTTTCGGGCATCATTTTGAGGAAATCGCCTGGGTGGAATACGGTCTGTGCCTGCTGCTGCCGCTGGCGATCGCCTTCTCTCCGCTCGGACGCAGGCTGCCCTGGCAGTTTTCCATCGGCCTGATCTCGGCGGTGGGCGTGTGGCTGTTCCGCTGGAATACGGTCATCGGCGGCCAGACGATCGGCAAAACCACCTCGGGATTGCTCGCCTATCATCCTCACCTGATCGGGGCCGGCAGCATCGGCGCCGTGGTGGCCAACTGGCTGGCGTTCGTCGCCATGCTGTGCGTGGTCTTGCTGGTCTTCCCCTGGGACGAGGAGATGGATCGCCACTACGGAAAGGGAATCGAGCTATGAAACAGAGCCGACGTAATTTTCTCAAAATCACCGGACTGGCCACGGCAGCCGGCGCCGCAGCGGGCTACAGCGACACCCTGTCGGCGGCGGCGCGCCTGAGCCGGCGCGGCAACCCCGCGACGGATCCCGTCTATGGCAACGCAGCGCCTGCCGAGGCTCTGATCGACTCCCGAGGCCAGGTGGTACCCAACCCGGACTTCACCGTCGCCAACACGGTCTGCATCGGCTGCACCACCCAGTGTGGCGTGCGCGTCAAGGTCGACAAAAAGAGCGGGACGGTGGTACGTGCCGCCGGCAACCCCTACCATCCTCTCTCCAGCGATCCCTGGCTCCCCTACAACACCCCGTTGCGCGACAGCCTGCGCTGGACATCGGGATTCGATCAGAGCGGTCTCGTCAACCGCTCCACCGCCTGCGCCCGCGGCAATGTGGTCTTCGACAAGATTCACGACCGTTTCCGTGTCCTGACGCCGCTCAAGCGGGCAGGCAAACGCGGCGAAGACCGCTGGGTGCCCATCTCCCCCGAACAGCTGATCGCAGAGATCGTCAACGGCGGCGACCTTTTCGGCGAGGGACATGTCGACGGGCTCGCCGCCATCCGCGACCTCGCCACTCCCATCGATCCGGAGAATCCCGAGTTCGGCACCCTTGCGAACCAGCTCGGGGTCCTGGGAACCACCGACGAGGGGCGCAAGGATTTCATGGTCGTGCGCTTCCTGCAGGCGTTCGGCAGCAAGAACTT
>QKGY01000044.1 GCA_003250235.1 Desulfuromonadaceae bacterium | reverse complement strand
CAGATCCCCGTCCGAGGGGTTTATCCTGAATCGGAACGTTACCCGCAACCAGTGGTTCAAGGCGGCGGAGGAATTTTACACGATTGCCGATATCCGCAAGGTATGGGTCTATACGGATGTTTATGAAGACGAAGCCCGTTATCTCAAGCCCGGCATGACGGTTAAAATCAAACACGCCCAGATGGGCAAGACCTTCGACGCCAAGGTGAGCAAGGTTCTGCCCCTGTTCGACCCCATATCGAAAACCCTGAAGGTTCGTCTCGACGTCGACAACCGACACTACGACCTTCGACCGGACATGTTCGTCGACATCGAAATCCCCATCACCCTCCCCCATTCTCTGTATGTCAGTACCGATGCCATTATCGACTCGGGTTTGAAATCCGTCGTGTACGTCGATATCGGCGAAGGGGTCCTGGCGCCCAGAGACGTTGAAACAGGCTGGAAACTGGGGCAATGGGTCGAGATTACCGAAGGGTTGGAACCCGGCGACCAGGTTGTCGTATCGGGCAACTTCCTGATCGACTCCGAAAGCCGCATGAAAACCGCCGCGGCCAACTCGGCGGCGGCGACCGCGCAGGACCCGGTCTGCGGCAAGACCGTGGCAACGAAAACGGCGACGGAGTCCGGGTTGAGCGTTCAGGAGAAAGGCAAAAATTATTATTTCTGCAGTCCCACATGCAAAATGAACTTCCTGGCGGACACCAACCGCTTTGCGGATCGCGCGGAAACGGCCGCAAACAAGGCTCCGGATCAAACGAAGGATCCCGTCTGCGGCATGCCCGTCAACGAACTCAAGTCCGAATATGCCGGGTGGTTCGTGAAACTCGATGGCGAGCCCTACCATTTCTGCTCCTCGGAATGCATGTTGAAGTTTATGAACGAACCGAAAAAATACAAACGGCCTGCCGTTCGTCCCGAAGTAAAAAGCGAATCCGTAGAGAAGGCGATCCCCGAACCGGTTCCCAAGGTTCTTTCCAAGAAATCGAAAGACCTGCAAGACGATAATTCGCGGTGGATCTCGCCGCACCCGCCCGCTCGCTCGGCCATGGCCGGCGAGAAGAACAAGTTTACGGCTCCGGGGGTGATCGAATGGAAAACCGAGGCTAGCGGGGCGGACAGAAAACCCGGCGAGACCTGGGACGGTTGGGACAATTTCCCGGGGTCGAAATACCTGGGAGCGAAAGAGAAAAAATAGTAAGGCAAAGAAGCCGCGAAGGCGCCTTGTTGGATGAACTCTGTCTTTTCCGCTGATCACGCGCCGGGGCCGCGCGCCCGCCAAGCTCCCGGAACGGATCGCACCCTCACGCACAACGGCGAGGAAAAGGGAATGCAATGATCGATCGCATCATCGACTTCTCGGTTAAAAACAAGCCGATCATCTTCATTCTTGTCGCGGTCTCCTGCCTCTGGGGCTGGTGGTCCCTGAAACATATCTCCCTGGACGCCATTCCGGATCTGAGCGAAACGCAGGTCATCGTCTATTCGCGCTGGGATCAAAGTCCGAATATTATCGAAGACCAGGTCACCTATCCGATTGTGACTGCCATGCTCGGAGCCCCTCGGGTCAAAGCCGTCCGAGGGTTTTCCGATTTCGGCTACTCCTTCGTCTATGTCATCTTCGAAGACGATGTGGACATCTACTGGGCCCGGTCGCGCACCCTGGAATATCTCTCCACCGTCATTTCCCAACTGCCCGATGGCGTTCAAACCGAGCTGGGGCCGGATGCTACGGGGCTCGGATGGGTCTTTCAATACGCCCTGGTCGATGAGACGGGCGCGCACAGCCTTGCCGAACTGCGGTCTCTGCAGGACTGGTACCTGCGATACTATCTCAAGGCCCTCCCCGGGGTTGCCGAGGTCGCCACGGTAGGCGGCTTCGTCCAGCAATATCAGGTCAACGTCGATCCCAACCGCCTGCAGGCCTACGACATTCCGCTCTCCAAAGTCATAGAGGCCGTGCAGGCGGGCAACAAGGAAGTTGGCGGACGCCTGATCGAGTTTGGCGGCACCGAATACATGGTGCGGGGTCGCGGATACGCCAAATCCGTCGACGACTTCAAGGACATCGCCCTCTCAGCGACCGAAGACGGCACGCCGATCTGCATCAAGGATATCGGCCAGGTCGTGTTGGGACCGGACACTCGAAGAGGCATTGCCGATCTGGACGGCGACGGAGACGTGGTCTCTGGCATTGTCGTCATGAGACAGGGACAAAACGCCCTCACCGTGATCGACCAGGTCAAGAAAAGAATCCGGGAACTCAGCGTCGGGCTGCCAGCGGGGGTCAAGATCGTCCCGATCTACGATCGTTCGGAACTCATCCGGCGGGCCATCGATACGCTGAAGGGAACCCTGCTGGAAATCCTCGCCATCGTGTCGGTAATCATTTTCATCTTCCTCTGGCATCCGCCCAGTTCTGTCATCCCCATCATCACGATCCCCGTGGCGGTGCTGATCTCCTTTGTCCCCTTCAAGGAGATGGGGCTGACCGCCAACATCATGTCTCTGGGAGGCATAGCCATCGCCATCGGCGCCATGGTCGATGCGGCGATCGTCGTGGTGGAGCAAACCCACAAACGTCTTGAAGAGTGGCAAAAAGGAGGCGACCCGCGCGACGTGCGGGAGGTCGTTGTCGACGCCATCAAGCAGGTCGCGGCGCCAAGCTTCTTCGCCATGCTGGTCATCGCCGTCTCGTTCCTGCCGGTTCTCACTCTGGAAGCGGCCGAAGGACGCCTCTTCAAGCCGCTTGCCTATACCAAGACGCTGGCGATGGTCGTTGCGGCCGTTCTGGCCATCACCCTCGATCCCGCTCTGCGCGTCTTGCTGACCAACCTGCGCACCTTCCGTTTCAAACCGATATGGCTCAGCAAAACGCTGTCGGCCGTGCTGATCGGCAAGATCCGTCCCGAGGACAAGCACCCGATCAGCCGACGCCTGATCCGCCTCTATGAACCCCTGGCCATCTGGTCTCTCAGACACAAAAGAACGGTCATTGGCCTGGCCCTGATCCTGTTGCTGGCAACGGTTCCCGTGTTCACCCGGCTGGGCTCGGAATTCATGCCGCCTTTGGACGAAGGGTCGCTCTTTTTCATGCCGACCACCATGCCCGGCATTTCGATCACCGAAGCCCAGAAACTGCTGCAGGTAACCGATCGCATCATCCGGCAATTTCCCGAAGTGGACCGGGTGCTCGGCAAAGCCGGCCGGGCCGACACCTCGACCGATCCGGCCCCGCTGTCCATGCTGGAGACCTACGTCGTACTGAAGCCCCCGTCACAATGGCGCAAAACGGACACGTGGTATTCTTCCTGGGCTCCGGAGTGGCTCAAGCCGGTGTTTCGACCGATCAGTCCGGATCACCTCTCGCGCGAGGATCTCGTCCGCCAGCTCAATGACGCCCTGAGAATCCCAGGGCTCTCCAATGCCTGGACCATGCCCATCAAGGCGCGGATCGATATGCTGACAACCGGCATCCGCACCCCGGTCGGCATCAAAATAGCCGGAGCGGACCTCAAGGAGATCGAGGAGATCGGCACCCGGATCGAAGAGAAACTGCGGTCGCTCGGCGGGACCCGCAGCGTTTTTGCCGAGCGGACCAGCGGCGGATATTTCATCGATGTCAAATGGAAGCGCGACGAACTGGCCCGTTATGGGCTGAGTATCGCCGAGGCCCAACAGGTGGTGCAGAATGCCATCGGCGGCGAGAACATAACCACGACGGTCGAGGGCCGGGAACGCTATCCGGTCAATGTCCGCTACCTGCCGGATTTCAGGACAAACTTCGGCGCCCTCAACCGCCTGCTCGTTTCCGCTCTCGACGGAAAACGGCAGATTGCCCTGAACCAGCTGGCCACTATCGAGACGGTGAGCGAACCGGCCATGATTCGCGATGAGGATGGCCTGCTGACCGGATATGTCTATATCGATATCGGCGACAGGGATCCGGGAAGTTACGTCCGCGAAGCCTCGGCCCTGCTGGAAAAAACCGTTCAGGTCCCGCCCGGCTATTCCTATTTCTGGACGGGGCAGTATGACTCGATGAAAAGGGTGCGGGAAAAACTGACGCTCGTCATCCCCCTGACGCTTTTTCTTATTTTCATGCTCCTTTACATGAACACCAAATCCCTGGCCAAAGTGTCCATCGTCTTTATGGCCGTTCCCTTCTCGGCCATCGGCGCGATTTGGCTTGTCTACCTGCTCGGGTACAATATGAGCATAGCCGTTTGGGTCGGGCTCATCGCCCTGATGGGTGTCGATGCGGAAACCGGCGTCTTTATGCTGCTTTATCTCGATCTCGCCTATGACAAGGCCAACAGGGAAGGACGCCTCAACAGCTTGCCGGAGCTGCGCCAGGCCATTCTCGAAGGGGCGGTCAAGCGCATACGGCCCAAATTCATGACCGTTTCGACCATGGCCATCGGCCTGATCCCGATTATGTGGTCGACAAGCACCGGGTCGGAAATCATGAAGCGTATCGCCGCCCCCATGATCGGCGGGATCTTCACATCCTTCATCCTGGAGCTGATGGTGTACCCGGTGATTTACGAAATCTGGAAATGGCACTTCGATCTCAAGAAATCCGTGGCCGCCAAGGCCCCTATCCCTTAAGAGCACCGGCCCGGGACCTGAACGGCAAGGTCGCCGGACCCTAACAAGGAGGAAACAGATGATGAAAAAAATAACGACGATAATGCTTCTGGCTTTTGCGCTGGGGTGTACCTACCCGATGGGGAACAACACGAGCTTCGGAGCGCCCCCCGGTTCGAATCAACAGGTGACGGGCATGACAATTGTCGGAGAGATTGACTCGATGAATCAGGGCTACATCATCCGCGGCAAGACACCTGCGGAAATCTTTACGATTCTCAATCCCGACCCTGTTCGTCTCGACCCTCTGATCAAGAATGGCAGAACGGTGGAGATCCAGGTTCGTGTCGTTTCGGGGGACAATGTCGAAATCCTGCAGATCGATGGCAGGGAATATCCTTAAAGCGTGGGGAATATGACAGCGTTCGTTCTGACCGCTGACAGACAGGTTGTGTGAAACCGTAGCCCGATCCGAAGAGAACATCAGAGGGCGGGCTAGAAGATGGGAAGAAACATCAGCAGGGCCATCACGCCGCAGGACGTCAGCATAAGGGTCCAGTCGGACGACTGCAGCTGGCGGCTGGCGGGATAACGGGCAAAGAGATACAGCATGAACACCAGGGCAACGACGGGAAGTGCCGGAAGAAACACCCCGCCGACCTGAGCCATCAGGACCGCCACGGCCAACCCTGATACAGCGACCGGAAGGGAGACGGACCATGTCCGTCTCCCTTTTCTGTCAGTAAAAGCCAGCGCAAAGAGGTTGTCATTGTAGCCGAAACGGACGGCGGCGGTGCTGAGAAAAACCACGATAATCCAGTCGGTGACGCCGAAGACGGGAAGCGGCACCGCAGAACCGGGAATGCCTATCTTGATGAGGAGAAAATCCCCCAAAGGCGGCGTTCCCTGCCTGCCTTGAAGATAGAAGGATGAAACGCTGTCAGCGATCAACCGGGTCGGACCCCGCACGACGCTGAAGAAATCCACCAGGGACATCACCAGGCACACGGGGACGAGTTCGGCGGGCCGCTTGAGCGCCGTGGCCATCCATCCCCCCAGCACCATGGCCAATGCCAGCAGGTTGGCCGTGCCGAGCATCTCGAAAAAGGGGCTCGGAGCCCGGCCGTTCCACTGGCTGAAGGCGACCAGACCCACGCCGACGACCAGGAATCCGCAAAGAAGCTGAAGGCGCAAACGATGGGACTGATGCAGCCTGCGGTCGACAACCTCCAGGTAATAGACCATGGCCAGGGTGGCGCCGCCCATGTGAACCAGGGTTGCCAGCAGAGGCAGAGCCCTTTCCAGCGGGGGCCAGCCCGGCAGAGCGCGTAACATTAGGGACAGCGCGATCCACAGTGCGTAAAAACCCGCCAGGGGGATCAGCAGGTCCCGTCTGCGAGCGAGTATGGTGTCGTCGCGGACTGAAATAAATACCTCCAGAGGGTCCGTTAGCGCCGATCAGCGCGACTGGGCCCGCACAAAAGCCATGACCCGGTCGGCCGCCTTATTGGAAGCGTTGACGCAGTCGTTGAGCCCGACCCCGTAAAAGGCATTGCCGGTCAAAATGAGTCCCGGATAAGCCGCCAACAGGCCATCAAGTTCCTGAAGACGCTTGCCATGCCCCGCCACATACTGGGGAATGGCTTGCTGATGGCGGAATATGCGCACAAAACTCGGCTCCGCGGTAATCCCCATGATCCGTTTCAGATCCCCCATGACCCGGGCCTTGACCTCCGACTCGCTGAGCTCGATGGCGCTGGGGTTGGTGGCCCCTCCCATCATCGAGCGCAACATGACGTGCCCCTGCGGGGCGCGGTTGGGGAAAATGCTCGAATCCCAAAGGGTCCCCAGCGTGTTGCACCCTTCCTTTTTCGGAATCAGGTAACCGAAGCCATCCAGATCCCTGCCGATGGAATCGGCCGGATAACCGAAGCAGACGACATTCATCGACGCGTAAGGGATCTGCGCCAATTTTTCGGACATCGCCGGAATCGATTCGGCCAGCATGTCTTTGAGGGCGTGAGAGGGAGCCGCACTGACCACGATATCCGCCTCAAGAATGCCGCCGTCTTCCAGATGCAGTTCATAGCCGTCCTTCTTCGGCAGGATGCCATTGACTCCTACGCCGGTACGCACTTCTGCACGCAGAGACTGGGCCGCCACGTCGGTCAGCTCCTGGATCCCGTCGACGAACGAGGTCAGAATCCCGCCCGGCCCGGCAGCGCTCGCCACGGCCTTTCCTTCTTTGATCTCGGCCCTCTTCTTTTTGGCGAGGCGGATCATGGCGCGGATCAGGCCGCCGTATTGCTGCTCCAGTTCGTAGATGCGGGGGAAACAGCTCTTGAGGCTCATCGTCTCCGGATCGCCGGCGAAGATCCCCGAAACCATGGGGGCGATGAGCTTGTCGAGGGCTTCCTCGCCCAACCGGCGGCGGGCGAAATGCGCCAGGGTTTCGTCATCGTCCCCCCGGTAGACGGGAATCAGCGTTTCGCAGGCCAGACGGAGCTTGCCCGGCCAGGAGATGAGATCCGACTTGAGAAAAGACGGTCCGTTCTCGGGCAGTTGGTGCAGGACATTCTCCGAGTAGATGAAGCGCTTGCGGGCGTTGTCGTTGGAGCGGGCCAGCCGCTGGCGAATGCCGAGTTTGTCGCAGAGTTCCAGGGTCATCGGCTTGTTGTCGAGAAAGCCGTTCGGCCCCCATTCGCACAGATACCCTTCCTCTTTGACGCTCCAGATCTTGCCGCCGGTGCGGTCTTTTTTCTCCACGACGACGGTCTGGATCTCGATACCTGCCGCGTCGGCCTGCTGTTCGATGGCATAGGCGGTGGATAGACCTGAAATACCTGCTCCGATAATGACAACGCGCATCACATATCCTTTATTTGGAGGGGAAGAAAACCACGCAGGCGAAAGGGTCCCGATTCGCCATATAACCGGATGGATGGATAGTTTTGGCCCATGTCACCCGAAAAACCATAAAGCACGAAAACCCCGGGGTCAAGTGGAACCTGGGTTTTAACCGGGGTTCCCCGCGCCTGTCTGATAAACTAGCAAAGAACATGCCTGTAAGCTGCTGTTTTTTCAGCGGGGTCCTTGACGCAGGGGGATGGCGTAATTATAGTAAGTGACGAAAACAGCCCACACATCCAGGAGCAGCAATGGCCAAGAGTTATTACGACACCCTCGGCGTCAGCAAGGAGGCTTCGGCGGAAGAGATCAAGAAAGCCTACCGCAAGCTGGCCCTCAAATACCACCCGGACAAAAACCCCGGCGACAAAAAAGCGGAAGAAACCTTCAAGGAGATCACCGAAGCCTACGCGGTCCTGTCCGATGCGGAAAAACGCAAGCAGTACGATCAGTTCGGATCGACGGGATTTCACCAGCGTTACAGCCAGGAAGACATCTACCGCAATTTCGACGTGGGAGACATCTTCCGCGAGTTCGGGTTCGGCACCGACGACATCTTCAGCCACCTCTTCAGCGGAGGCCGTCGGGGGCCGTATACCGGAACCCAGCGGCGGCAGGCGGTCAAGGGGCAGGACTACGTCATGCATGTCAACATCCCTTTCCGCCAGGCGGTGCTCGGCGGCGAGAGGCGCATCGACTACAAGCAGGGCAACCAGGTGGAGCACCTGCAGGTACGTATCCCACCGGGGGTTGAATCCGGCAAAAAATTGCGCATCGCCAACAAGGGGGCGCCCGGTCCGGCAGGCGGTCCTCCGGGGGACCTGTATCTGGAAATCAAGGTGGACCCCGACGCCCAGCTGACCCGCGAAGGACAGGACCTCTACGCGCGGATCCAGGTTCCCTTCAGCGGCGCCTGCCTCGGCACCTCGGTGGATGTGCCGACCCTGGAAGGACCGAAACGCATCAAGGTCCCCGCAGGCACCTCGGCCGGTAAGAAAATCCGCCTTAAGGGGTTCGGCGTACCCGCCGTCGGCAAAAAGGAAAAAGGCGACCTCTATGCCGTCATCGAGGTGGAGGTCCCGCAGAAACTCACCGACAAGCAACGCAAGCTGCTCGATGATCTGAAAAAGAACGGCCTGTAAGCCGTCATCCTCCAACACCGCACAAAAAAGGCCACCCTTTTACCGGGGTGGCCTTTTTCCGTCTTTCAAGGGGAGCGTTACCCTCATCAGCCGTAAAATTCCGTGCAGTACATCATGCCGAGTTTCCCCCGGTTGGCCAGGCACTGGGGGCAGAGTTCATCGGCATCGTCATAGAGTTCGCGAGCCATGAACAGGCCGGCCTGCTCACTCGGATCGTCCAGGGGGGTATCCGGGTCGAAAGACTGATTGCAGATCCGACAGGTCTTCATGGCGCCTCCTTCGTTTTCGACCGCACCAGATCAGCCAGTGCCTGAATGAAGTCGCCATGAACATTCAGGGAGGGGGCTCGGTGAAAGGTCGGGATCCCCGCCTTGTAGGCATGGGTCGCATATTCGATATCGATCTCCTGCAGGGTTTCGATGTGATCGGAAACAAAGGAGATGGGGACCATCAGCAGCGCCTTGTGCCCCTCGGCCGCCAGGGTGTCCATCACTTCGACCGTATCGGGCTCCATCCACTGAACCGGACCGCTGCGGCTCTGGAAGCCCAGATGCCAAGGGTGTTTGCTGCCTACCCTCTCCATTACCCCCTTGACCGTATCGAGAATATGCTCCAGATAAGGGTCGCCCCGGTCGATAAACTTCTGCGGCAGGGCATGGGCCGAAAAGAGGATCTGGACCTCGTCGCGCAGAAGCTCGTGAAACTGCTCCAGTCCCTCGCGCACGCGGTTGGCCAGCGCATCCAGATATCCCGGCCAGTTGTACCACTGGTCAATCACCGTGAACTGAAGGTCAGGATAGACCTCACCGACAGCGCGGCGGAAATCATTAACGCTGCTGCCGGTGGTGGCCCCGGTATAGTGCGGGTACATGGAGAGCACGACAGCCTTCTCCACGCCGTCGGCTCGCATCTGCCGCAGGGTCTCGCGGGCAAAGGGCTTCCAGTAACGCATGGCGACATAGGGTCTGTAGGCCTTGCCAAGCAGGGACGCGAGGTCTTCGGCCTGACGGGTCGTCCACATCAGCAGCGGCGAGCTTCCTCCGATGGCGCGGTAATTCAGCCGAACCTTCTTGGCGCGAAAATGCGAGATGAGACGGGCGAAAGGACGTTGCAGCAGCGCCCCCATCGGCAGGCGGATCAGCTCCCGGTCGGAGAAGAGATTGTACAGGAAGGGTTCGACGGCTTCGAGCGAGTCCGGCCCGCCCATGTTCAGCAAAACGATGCCGATCGGTTTGTCAGGGGTCATGGTGTCCGCAAGGGGAAAAGGGTAGACGCGAAAAACCGGGGTCCTTCGCGTCTACCAACCGACGATTATTTCTGGCTGAGCCGATGCACGCACTCGACCATGAAACGGGCGTGCTCCGGATCCACCGTGGGAAGGATGCCGTGACCGAGATTGAAGATGAGGCCCGGGCGACCGGCGTTCTCGTCGAGGATGCGTTTGACCTCCGCCTCGATGTGCGCCTTGGGGGCATAGAGAACGGTGGGATCGAGGTTGCCTTGGACAGCCACCTCGGGCCCCAGGATATCCCGGGCTTTACCGAGGCCGATGTGCCAGTCCAGCCCGACCACGTCGGAGCCGGCCTTCTTGACGATATCCAGCATGGTTCCCGCCCCTTTGACGAAATGGATGACGGGGATGTCCTTGCGGTTGAGGCCGTTGATGAGCTTGGTCGTATAGGGAAGGACGTATTTCTCGTAATCGACGGGAGAGACGATGCCCCCCCATGTGTCGAAGATCTGGATCGCCTGGGCCCCGGCGGCAATCTGCGCGTTGAGGTACTGGCGGTCCATCTCGGTGACCTTTTCCATGAGCGAGGCATAAACGTCCGGCGCCCCGTACATCATGCGCTTTATCTGGGCAAAGTCCTTGCTCCCCTTGCCTTCGACCATGTAGCAGGCCAGGGTGAAAGGCGCACCGCCGAAACCGATGAGAGGAACCCGGCCTTCGAACTCGCGGCGCAGAATGCGGATCGTCTCCATGACGTAGGGGACGTCCTCTTCCATCACCGGGATGCGCAGGGCGTCGACATCGGCCTGGGTGCGCACCGGGTTTTCAAAGACCGGCCCCGGTACGAAATCGAGCTTCAGCCCCATGGGCTCCACAGGGGTGAGGATATCGGAAAAGAGGATGGCGGCATCCGCGCCCAGATAGTCGATGGGCTGAATGGTCACCTCGGCGGCCAGCTCGGGGGTCTTGCACAGTTCGAGGAAGGTGACCTTCCGCCGAACCTCCATATACTGGGGGAGGTAACGCCCGGCC
Organism: Desulfuromonadaceae bacterium; assembly: GCA_003250235.1. GTDB lineage: Bacteria > Desulfobacterota > Desulfuromonadia > Desulfuromonadales > SZUA-540 > SZUA-540. The sequence goes on along the minus strand of QKGY01000044.1, from coordinate 5,414 downwards.
TGACGCATGAGCCAGACAGGGGTGCGGTCGACGGGCTGGCCCCAGCAGGCCTTGATGAAATTGTATTCGGTGGACATCGTTGTTCCTCCTGTCGGGATCATGAAATCCCCCTCGATCCCCTTTCCAAAAGGGGAGGGAGAGGATACCCTCCTAGGCAAAGGGGGCAGGGGGATTTGAGTTTACTTCTTGGGTGCCAGTTCCGCCGCCTCTTTCTCCATCCGCTTGCGCGTGCGGTTGGGGATGTAGTTGCAGAAGGGCTCTTCGGCCATGTAGTCGCCGTACACCGCATCGGCCCGGGCACGGCAGCCGCCGCAGACATTGATGAACTCGCACTCGCCGCACTTGCCCTGGTACTTTTTGAAATCGCGCAGATCGTTGAACACCTTGGAGTTGAACCAAAGTTCCTTAAAAGGAATCTGCTTGACGTTGCCGACGGAAGAATGGAAGTAGGAGCAGGGCTTGAGGTTGCCGAAGCAGTCGATCAGGCAGATGGTCTGGGCCGCGATGCACCCCTTGCCGCCGCCGGTGGAAAAGGTCAGGCTGCGGCGCTTGAAATCCACCCCTTCGGCCTTGGCCATCTGCGGGACAATGCGGTAATAGTGTGGCGCGCAGGTCGGACGCATGAGGATGTCCTCTTCGTTTTTCTCCTGCTCATAGTGCCAGGAAAGGATCTCCTCGTAATCCTCCTTGGAGATCAGCTCGTTCATGATCTCCTCTCCCCGGCCGGTAGGAACGATCATGAACATGTACCAGGCCGTCGCCCCCAGGCTCTTGGCCAGCTTGAAGGTGGCGCCGATGTCCTTCTGGTTGCGTTTGGTGAAGGAGGAGTTGACCAGAAACTTGATGCCGTTGCGCTTGAGGGTTTCGGCGCCGCGGATGGTCCCTTCGAAAGCGCCTGGGCAATTGCGGAAATTATCGTGAATCGCCGCCGTGGACCCATCGAGCGAGAGGGAGACCATCTTGATGTCCGCCTCTTTCATCTTCCGGCACACCTCGTCGGTGATCAGCGTGCCGTTGGTGGCCATGCACATGCGCAGCCCCTTATCCGTGCCGTAGCGGGCGATTTCGAAAATGTCCTTGCGCATCAGGGGTTCGCCGCCAGAGAGAACCATGACCGGCTTGGACACCTCGCAGATATCGTCAATGAGCTTGAACGCCTCTTCGGTGGTAAAATCGCCTTCGCAGCGGCAGTGAACACAGTTGAGGTTGCAGCGCTGGGTGGTTTCCCAAGCGATCCACTTGGGGATGAACTCTTCCGTTCTGGTCGCCATCACGACTCCTTATTCCCTGGGGGGTTGTCCGTTCGGGATTAAAAACACTGGTGAATCTTACACTATTTCCCTCAGCAATGACAAGCTCTTAGGATAGAGGTCCCTCGACCTTTTCAAAAACAAAGAGGCAGGATCGCTCCTGCCTCCTGCCTCTTGACGTTGTGAGTCTGCCAACTCAGCCGTTGGCGGCCTCCTCCAGAGCGGGCTCGGACTTTTCCAGGGCAAAAAGCTCGTCAAAGATCGCCTGCACCGTGGTGATTCTGTCGGCTTTCCAGGCATTGGTGCCGCAGAAGACCAACCCGGTTTCCACGTCGCCGCGCTGGGCACGGTCGAGGGCATGCACGATGCAGAAGCGTTCCTGCTCGGTCTTGTAGGTGCATTTTTTCAGACAACCCGACGGGCAGCGTATGCCGAGCCCGATGTCACGCTGGCGAATCTTGTCGATATTGCCCACAATGGCCCGCCCGGGAAGACCGGCGGGACTCATGATCAGGCCGATGTCGTCCTGCGTACACTTCAGATAGGCCTGCTTGAAAGCCTCCGAGGCATCGCATTCTTCGGTACAGACGAAACGGCTGGCCATCTGAACGCCGTCCGCTCCCTGCTCGAGGGCGTGCAGGATGTCATTGCGGTCCCAGATACCGCCTGCGGCGATAATGGGGATATCCAGGTTCCACTCCTCGCGGAAATAGTCCTTCACGCCACGCACCGTGGCATATTGGTCATAGCTTCCGTTGCCGATGTTCTCGGGCTTCGCCCCCAGATGGCCGCCGGCCGTGTCCGGGTCTTCGACGACAATGGCATCGGGGAGCCTGTTGTAGGCTTTCTGCCATTTGCGGGCGATCAGTTCCGCCGCCTTAACCGATGAGACGATGGGCACCAGGGCCACGTCGGGGTAATCCGCGGCAAGCTCGGGCAGATTGAGGGGCAGGCCGGCACCGCAGACAAGCACCTTGGCACCGGCTTCACAGGAAGCTCGCACCATTTCATCGAAGTTGGTGACAGCGACCATGACGTTGGTGCCCACGATGCCGTCCGGAGCAATCCGGTAGGCCTTGGCGATTTCGTCCTTGAGGGCCAGGGGATCGGCGGTAAAAAAGTTCTTTCCATCATAACGGCTGCTGTTCAGGGCCATGCCGGCTGTGGCAACCAGACCGATGCCGCCGCTGCGGGCCACGGCTCCTGCCAGGCCGCCAGCGGAAACACGCACGCCCATGCCGCCCTGGATGAGGGGAAAACGGGCCGTATGTTTGCCGATGGTCAAAGGTTTCGTCATGAAGGTCTCCTTGGCTGTAAACGGGAAATACGGGTTTACTACGGGGTTATGCTACCAGAAGCGACGCACAGGGATTGTAATAGTTGTGTAAAACCATCCGTGATTCCCCCTTGTTCAACCCTGCCCGAAGTGATAAAGATGGGCCATGAAACTCTTTCGCCGCTTTATCAATCCTCTCTTCGCCTTTATCGGCATTCAGCTGATCTGGGTGATCATCGTCATCTCCTGGATCTCCTGGTTCATGGGGAGTCACAAGCGGCTTCGCGCCCTGGCGAAAAAATACAGCCCCGAACTGCTGCAAACCGGGGTGGACTGGATCATTCTCGTCGAGGGCCTGCTGCTTCTCGGAGCCATCCTCGCCGGGGTTTATGTCATTTTCCTGTACTGGCGCCGACAGGCGTCTCTGTACAAGGCGCAGCACCAGTTCATCGCCCAGGTCACCCATGAACTCAAATCCCCCCTCGCCTCCCTGCAGCTGCACCTGGAAACCATCCGCCGCCGCCAGCCGGGTCCGGAGCAGATGGACACCTTTCTGGACACCATGCTGGCCGATACTGACCGCCTCAATACCCTGGTCAACAACCTGCTCTCGGCCAACAGTCTGGAGCAGAAGGGACTGAGGATCTCCCTGAAGACCTGCGACCTTTCCGACCTGGTGATGCAGTATTTCCGCCCCCAGCAATACGCACTACCCAAAGCCGGCCGCATGCAGCTTGACATCGATCCGGGACTCTTCGTACGCGCTGACACGGAATGGCTCCGAGCCGTTTTCCGCAATCTTCTGGAGAATTCCCTGCTGTACAGCATCGGCCCCCCGGTCATCCGCGTGATTCTCAAAACCGAGGGCAGCCAGGCCCATCTGATGTTTTCCGATCAGGGACGCGGCCTGGCGAAAAGAGAATTGAAAAAGGTTTTTCACATGTTCTACCGCGGCAAGCACGGCGGTGAAACCATCCGCGGCAGCGGCCTGGGCCTCTTCATCATTCGCGCGGTCATCCGCCTGCATCGCGGCAAGGTGTGGATGGAAAGCGCCGGAGAAAACCTCGGGACCACCGTCCATATCACCCTGCCGCTCATTCCGGAAACCGAGGAGATCGCCTGATGGCCGGGGAACGCATCCTGCTGGTGGAAGACGAGCCCAACATCGCCCGGGGCCTGCTTTTCAACCTCCATGCCGAAGGCTACACGGTAATCCACAAGGAACACGGCAAAGACGCTCTCGAAGCCTTCCGGCAGAAACCGCCCGCCCTGGTCGTCCTGGACCTGACCCTGCCCGACATGGACGGCATCGAGATCTGCAGAAGGATTCGCATGGAGGATCCGCGCCTGCCGATCCTGATCCTCACCGCCCGCACCCAAGAGAAGGACCGCATCGAGGGACTGGCCGCCGGGGCGGACGACTACCTGACCAAGCCGTTCAGCCTCGACGAGTTTCTTTTGAGAATTCAGGGAATGCTGCGACGGTCGGGATGGTACCGGGAAAAGGTGGAACAGGGGGATATCTACACGTTCGGAAACAACCGGATCGATATGCAGGAACAGACGGCGCAGACCCCGCGGGGCACCATCAGCCTGACCGAGCTGGAGATCCGCATGTTGCGGACTTTTTTCAGCCGCGAAGGAGAGATCCTCACCCGTCCGGAGCTGCTCCAGTCGGTCTGGGGGGTCTCCCCGGACACCGAGACCCGCACTCTGGACAACTTTATCGTCCGCATGCGGCGCTATTTTGAAGAGGACCCGGCCAACCCGGTCCACTTTCTCACCATCCGAGGGCGGGGGTATCGCTTCGTCAACACGGTCGCCGCAGCCAGCAAAAAAAAGGGGGAGCCTTAGGCTCCCCCTTCGCGATCAGGGTTTGAAATCTTTCAGGACCTCCTCCCGGAAGGCGTCGATTCCCATCTCATCGATAAATTTACCCAACCGGCACTTGCGGTCCTTGGCCTTGAACCACTGGATCAGATGATCGACAATCGCCATCGCTTCTTCATCCGTCGGCACATGTTCAAGCAGCTTGTGGGCAAGCCGGGGCTGGCTGCCGCCATTGCCGCCGACCAGCACGTTCCACCCCTTGGGGGTGCCGACCAGGGCGACGTCCTTGATGCACCCTTCGGCGCAGTCGTTGACGCAGCCGGAGACTCCCATTTTGAACTTCCAGGGCAGTTGCAGGCCGTGATACAGCTCATCCAGTTTAAGCCCGACTTCCACCGACGCCTGCTGGCCGCGTTTACAGAACGTGGTACCGGGGCATATTTTGACGCTGCGAACGCACAGCCCCAGCGCCGCACCGGGCTTCTCCCCCAGTTCGGTCCAGATCTCGTCGAGCTTTTCTTCGGGCAATCCGACAATGGCAATGCGCTGAGCACTGGTGAGCTTCAGTGCCTGGGCCTGGTATTTTTCAGCCACATCGGCGATTTTGCGTAACGTCTGCGGGGTGGTAATTCCCCCGGGGATATGCGGAGCGATCGCATAGGTGTCCTTGTCCCGCTGAATAATCGCGCCTTTTTCCTGGATATCCTTTTTCATAAAAGCCCTCTCCTCTTCTCGATAGCGCACAAAGTACATCCAATCACAGACAGATTTTTTACCTGGAACCGCAGCTCCTTGTCAACCCTCGACACCGGGAAGGGCTCGTCAAAAGAGACCGACCGACAGGCAAAACGTCCGCGACAAACGGATTTCGTTTGCCGCAGCGACCGCCTTCCCCGTTAGAACCTGGAATGCCACAGGATTTCTTGTTGCAACCGTCCGGATATTCCTTATAATCAACACGCTGTTTTATTGCTTATGGCAAATTCACTATATTTCCCCAAAGGAGGTCTGGGATTATGAAAGCAGTTCAGCTCGAAGGGTTTGGCGGCGTTGACGTG
>QKGY01000123.1 GCA_003250235.1 Desulfuromonadaceae bacterium | reverse complement strand
CAGAAAATCCTTTTGTGGGGGTAACCGTCCAGGCAAAAAAAAACCCCCGGCTTGCGCCGGGGGTCGTTTCTTCATCTCATCGAATTAAAATGTAGCGAGTTTGGCCAGTTCCATAACCGAGGAAGGAAGAATGCCCAGGTAGAGAACTCCGACGAGGGCAAGGACGATGGAAATCGCCGCACCAGCATGAATCTTGACCCAGCTGAAATCCTCCTCGGGATTTTTGAAGTACATGTAAACCATGACGCGGAGGTAGTAATACAGGGACACTGCGGAATTAAGAACCCCCAGAACCGCAAGCCAGATATAACCGGCCTTAACGGCACCGGCAAAGATGTAGAATTTACCGGCGAATCCAGCTGTGGGAGGAATGCCCATGAGAGAGAACAGGAAGATGGTCATTGCGACACCAAGAAGGGGTCTCTTAAAGCCAAAGCCGGCAAACCCTTCGAGGGTAAGATTCTCTTCCCCGGTTTTGCCCGCGAGGATCAGAACACCAAAGGCACCCAGGTTCATGAAGGTGTAAGCGAGCATATAAAACAGGATGCCGGAAAAACCGATCTCATTGGCAGCAACCAGGCCGACAAGGGCGTATCCGGCATGGGCAATGGAGGAATAGGCCAGCATACGCTTGAGGTTGGTCTGGTAAATGGCGATGAAGTTACCGACCACCATGGTCAGGACGGCAAGAATCCACAGCAAAGAAGTCCAATCCGTCTCCATGCCGTTCATACCGACGGTCAGGATGCGAACAAAAGCGGCAAAAGCAGCGGCTTTGGGACCTGCGCTCATGAACGCAGTGACCGGAGTCGGAGCACCCTGATAAACATCAGGCGTCCACATGTGGAAGGGTGCAACGGCAATCTTGAAAAGGAAACCGACGCTCATAAGGAGCATCCCGGCAACAGCCATGGGGCTTGTCAGGTCCTGAGGATTAGCCGCGAAAAATTCAGAGATTCCTTGAATCTTGGTTGTGCCGGTGACCCCATAGGTCAGGGCGATGCCATAGAGAAGGAAACCCGTAGAAAACGCTCCGAGAATAAAGTACTTGAGTCCTGCTTCATTGGATTTCAGCTGCCCGCGGAAAAGCCCTGCAAGGACATACAGCGAGACAGAGAGCACCTCAAGTCCGAGAAAGACCGTCATCAGGTCGTTTCCGGAGGCCATCCACATCGCGCCAGCCGTCGTGAACAGGATGAGAGGATAATACTCGCCGATAGGATATCCCTCACGCTTGAGGTAATCGTCTGACATCAGGATCGTCAGGCCCGCCGCGATAAGGAATGTGAAGTTGAAGAAGGTGGCAAAGTTATCGAGCACCACGCTTCCGGCAAATCCGCACTGCGCATTGTTCCAGGCTGCCAGGGAGTAGAATCCCGTAACAATCAAACCCAGAATCGAAATCCAGGCGACATGGGCTGTCTGCCCCTTGCGGGAGAAGACATTGATGAGCAGGAGAGCCATGCCGAAACAGGTCAACACGAGTGACGGCATGATCGCCCCGAAATTAACGTTCTGCATGGCGATTTGCACCAGATTTTCCATGGAAATGCTCCTTCGGAAGCGTTTTTATGCTGAAAGTAACGTTTGGCTTATTGATGCTCACCGGCATGCTGAGGTTCAGCAGCAGGTTCTGATTGCATTTCGTGGGACTCAGCAGCAGGCTCAGCCTGCACATCATGCGATTCAGCCTGAACCTCATCTTGAGGTACAACCTGCTCCAGAACGGCAACCTCCTGCTTTCCATTCACCTGCTGGATGAACTGATCAATGGCAGGGTTCATCTTTTCGTTGGGGTACACGCCGATCCAGAATACAAAGACCAGGAGAGGCACCATGACAACAACTTCGCGCAGGGACAGGTCCTTCAACTTCTGGTTTTCAGGATTTTTCAGTTCGCCAAACATAACCCGTTGGAACATCCAGAGCATGTAAACAGCAGCAAAAATAACCCCTGTTGTGGCAAACACGCCAAACCAGCGGAGCTTGCTCTCAAAGGATCCCATGAGAATCAGGAACTCGCCAACGAATCCGTTAGTCCCCGGAAGGCCTACGGATGAGAACGTTACGATCATAAAGATGGTTGCAAACACCGGCATAACCTTAGCGATGCCGCCGAACTCGACAATCGCGCGGGTGTGCCGACGCTCATAGATGAATCCGACGATAAGGAACAGCGCGCCGGTTGAAATACCGTGGTTGATCATCTGCAGCATACCGCCGCCAACCCCTTGCATATTCAGGGCAAAGATCCCCAGCATAACGAAGCCAAGGTGCGATACCGAAGAATAAGCGACAAGCTTCTTAACATCGTCCTGCATCATGGCGACCAAGGCGCCGTAGATGATGCCGATAACCGCCAACAGGGAAAGGAAAGGGATGAACTGATGGGTAGCCTCAGGAAAGAGAGGCATTGCAAAACGCACATACCCGTATGTACCCATTTTCAGCAGAATGGCTGCCAGGATGACGGAACCAGCCGTCGGGGCTTCGGTATGGGCATCGGGCAACCAGGTGTGAACCGGGAACATCGGAACTTTGATGGCAAAACTGAAAGCAAACGCCAGGAAAAGCCATTTCTGCAGTTCAGGTGACAGGGCCAGCTTGTAGAAATCCGCGATATCAAACCCGTTGCCTGCCAGACCAGCATCAACCGCCTGATAGTAAACAAAGATGATAGCCACCAACATGAGCAGCGAACCGACGGCAGTAAAGATGAAGAACTTGACGGCAGCGTAGATTCTGTTTTTACCACCCCAGATGCCGATCATGAAATACATGGGGATCAGCATCAATTCCCAGAAAATGTAGAAGAGGAACAGATCAAGGGAAATGAAGGCGCCCAGCATGGCGGTTTCGAGCAGCAGCATGACGGCCATGTAGCCCTTGACGTTCTTTTCCACGGCATGCCAAGTCGAAAGAACCGCGATAGGCATGATGAACGTGGTCAGCAGAACCAGCCAGAGGCTGATACCGTCAATACCCACGTTGTAGTTCATCTTGAAGTAGTCACCGATGCTGATCCAGTTGGCAAACTCGGTGTAATGCATCGCCGCGGAGGTTTTGAAAACATCATCGAATGCAAGCGGCAGGCTGATGAAAAAGGTGATCAGGGTCACCACCAGCGTAAAACCTTTGAGCAGGCCGCCGTTGTCCTTGGGTATGAACAACAGAGCCAGCATCCCAACAAGTGGGAAAAAGGTCATCAGGCTGAGAAGATGTTCGGTCATTGGATTTCGCTCCTTATTTCACTTCTATCGCAGTTCTATGCGCCACTTACTTGAAGACGTAGTAGCCGACAATGATGACGACACCGAGAACCATGGACATGGCATAATTTTGGACAAGACCGGTCTGGGTCAAGCGCAGCCCTCTGGAGCAGAGGTTAACAATTCGCCCGACGCCGTTGACGATCCCGTCCACAACGACCACGTCAAAACCTTTCCAGAAGAAAGTGCCGGCCTTCTTGGTGGCATTAACAAAGAGCGCATCGTACAGTTCATCGACATACCATTTGTTGAACACGGCTCGGTGAAGCCCCTGAAAGGCGGATACGAACTTGCCGGGCAGTTCCGGCTTAGCCAGGTACATGAACCAGGCGCCGACAATGCCAACCAGGGCGATCCCGACCGAAATACCCATCAGGCCGAACTCCTGAGCGTGCGTACCATGTGCAGCGATATGATGCATTTCCTGAGTATGTTCGAAAACGGGTGCCAGGAAGTGTTCGAGTTTGTTGGGAATACCACCGGCCAAATCGCCGAGAACCTTGGGAACGCCGACAAAACCACCGACAACCGCCAACAATCCGAGAACCATCAGAGGGATGGTGATGACCAGGGGAGACTCATGGATATGATCCTTAGCCTTGGCATGGGTACGCTGCTTGCCGTGGAAGGTCATGAAGACCAGTCGGAACATATAGAAAGCGGTCATACCGGCTGCAGCGGCACCGACAGCCCAGAGAATCCAGTTGCCCCGGGTCGAACCGTAAGCCCACCAGAGGATCTCGTCCTTGGAGAAGAAGCCAGAAAAACCAGGGATACCCGAGATCGCGATGGTCGAAACCAGGAAGGTGATGTAGGTGATGGGCATCTTCTTGGCAATGCCACCCATGTTGCGCATATCCTGGGGATCATCGTGCAGATGTGCATGATGGTAGGCATGATGCATTGCGTGGATAACGGAACCGGAACCGAGGAAGAGACACGCCTTGAAGAAAGCATGCGTCATCAGGTGGAAGATACCGGCCGTGAAAGCCCCAACGCCCATGGCCAGGAACATGTATCCGAGCTGGGAGACGGTGGAATAAGCCAAAACGCGTTTGATATCGTTTTGAGCCAGACCGATGCTGGCCGCGAAGATCGCCGTAGCGGCACCAACGATGGCGATGACCATCATAGTATCAGGCGCCATGGCGAAAAGACCGTTCATACGGCCGATCATGTAAACACCGGCTGTGACCATGGTCGCCGCATGGATCAGAGCGGAAACGGGAGTCGGGCCCTCCATGGCGTCAGGGAGCCATGTATAGAGGGGGATCTGAGCAGATTTACCGGTGGCTCCGAGGAAAAAGCAGAGGGTCACCAAGGTGACGACAGCGCTCCCGGTTCCGAGAAGGTGACCATGTTCGGCAATCTGGACAAAGTTCAACGTCCAGACCCCATGCTCTTTACCCAGCGTCCAGAACAGGGTGAACAATCCGATCAGGAAACCGAAGTCGCCGATACGGTTGACAACGAAGGCTTTCTTGGCCGCGTCGCCGGCGCTTTTCTTATGATAGTAATATCCGATGAGTAGGTAGGAACACAGACCCACACCTTCCCAGCCGATAAACATGACCAGGGCGTTATTCCCCAGCACCAGCATCAGCATGGAAAAGCAGAACAGGTTCAGATAAGAAAAATATCTGAAGAACCCGTCTTCACCATGCATGTATCCGATCGAGTACAGATGGATCAGAGATCCGACTCCGGAAACAACCATGATCATCAGGGCTGAAAGAGGGTCGAGGAGAAAACCCCAATCCACCTGAAGGGTGCCAATCGACATCCAGGAGCCGATCACGTTC
>QKGY01000175.1 GCA_003250235.1 Desulfuromonadaceae bacterium | reverse complement strand
GGAGGCCTGCAAAGAGCCCTCCCCCTGGTCAAAACGAAATGTGGCGAAAATCACAAACCGTCATTGGAGCGCCGCTTCCAGCCCGCGACATCCCCGGCCCTTTCGACACGTTCCAGACGGACACAGTTCTGGGTGCTCCAGGTCACATTATCGGCAATGCGCGGCAGCAGGAGGACACTGTCGGCGGCATATTCCCGCAGCCGACCGACGGGCTCCAGCAGTTTTACGGCGACATTGCGCTGGGTCAGGCCGACAATCTCGCCGCGCCCCTGATAGGTGAATCCGCAGTGACTCCAGGTGGCTGTGACACACATCCCCACCTGAAACCGCAAATCCTCTTCGACGAAAACGCCATAGGAATCCTGAGTCATACACCTCATCCCTTTTGTGACTCGCCGTCTGAGATCAGGCTGCCTTGAGGCCCAGCATCTGCTTCAGCGCATGGCGGGCAATGGAAGGATTCTCCCGCAGGCGCCTCTTGGAATACGGAAGCCAGGACTCGCCGAAGGGGACATAAACCCGAAGGCGATGGCCCTGGGAGACGAGAAGCTCACGTAGCTCCTTATCCACTCCGAGCAGCATCAATCAGCCTCAGCGCCTCGAACACGAGTTTCTCGTCGTGGGTGGCGATGCCGACATAGGCCTTTTTCTGGAACAGCTTCTCCAGGCAGTAGGTGTAGTTGTTGTTGATGACCGCGGGATCCTTGTAGGCATGCAGGCGCGGTTCATTGTAGATCCCCTTGCACAGCCTGAAGTTCAGGAGGCCATCGGAGAGAGCGTCGATATCCCGTGAGGTGCGGCGCAGATAGGCCTGCAGCACCGTGCCGACATGGCCGGGGAACTCCTCGCGCAGACGACGGAAGAAATCAAGAGTGTCGTCCGTGGTGGTGACATCCTCCATGTCGATGCGCACGAAGTTTTTCAGGCTGGCCGCCAGCGCGACGATCTCCCGGATGTTGTCAAAGCAGGCCTGTTTGTCCAGCTCCAGTCCGAGTTGGGTCGGCTTGAGGGACAGATTGGCATCCAGCCCTTCGCGGTTGATCGCCTTCTGGATTTCCAGGCAATGGTTCTTGAAAAAGGTCGCCTCGTCCAAGGTCTTGATGAATTCCCCCAAAATATCGATGGTGGCCATGATTCCCTGGCGGTTGAGGTCCTTGGTGACGTTCACCGAATCCTCCAGGGTCTCCCCGGCGATGTAGGGTTTGGCGAAAAAGCCGACCACCGGCCCCGGCACATGCATGATGGTCTTGGATACGACAGCGTTGAACAGTGACATGGAAATCCTCCGAATAGATTGGTCCTGGACAGGGACGCTTTGATCGGAATCGTGCAATTCCTCGCCAGACGGGGAACCTCCCCGTCTGGCGGTTTAGCGGATGCCAGAGGCCGGATAAGGGTCGTTGCTATTTCTCCGACAGGAAGGGATATTCGAAACTCTCGGGAGCGTCGAAGGTCTCCTTCACCGTACGGGTCGACACCCAGCGCAGCAGGTTCAGTGCCGAACCGGCCTTGTCGTTGGTGCCCGAGGCCCGGGCTCCGCCGAAGGGCTGCTGCCCCACCACGGCGCCGGTAGGCTTGTCGTTGATATAAAAATTGCCCGCCGCGTTTTCCAGCTTGGCCATGGCCAGACTGACCGCCTTGCGCTCGGCGGCGAAGACCGCCCCGGTCAGGGCATAGATGGATGTCTGATCGCACAGATCGAGGGTTTCTTCGTACCGGGCATCCTCGTAGACGTAGATCGTCATGACCGGTCCGAAGATCTCTTCTTCCATGGTCCGGTACCGGGGATTGCTGGTGAGAATGACCGTCGGCTCGATAAAATAGCCCTTGCTGTCGTCATAGCCGCCGCCGAGGATGATTTCGGCGTCCTTGGCCTTCTTGGTGTAATCGATGAACTCAGTGATGGTGTCGAAGGCGCCTTTGTCGATCACCGCGTTGAAGAAGTTGGTGAAATCGGTAGTCGGCCCCATTTTGATGCGACTGAGCTGCGCTTCGAGTTCGGCTCTGACCGCCGGCCAGATGGAAGTCGGGACGTAGGCGCGGGAGGCGGCGGAACACTTCTGCCCCTGATACTCGAAGGCGCCGCGGACGATGGCCGTGGCCAGCCGCTTCACATCGGCCGAAGCATGGGCGAAGATGAAGTCCTTGCCGCCTGTCTCCCCGACAATCCTCGGGTAGGACTTGTACTTGGCGATATTGTTGCCGACCGTCTGCCACATCTGCTGGAACACGCCGGTGGAGCCGGTAAAGTGGATGCCGCCCAGGTCGGGATGATCGAGGCAGATTTTGCCGACCTTGGAGCCGGGCCCGGGAATAAAGTTGATGACACCATCGGGCAGCCCGGCCTCCTTGAGGATCTGCATGAAGAGATACGGGGTATAGACACAGGAGGATGCCGGCTTGAGAATAACAGTGTTGCCCATGATGGCCGGCGCCGTAGGGAGGTTGCCGGCAATCGCGGTGAAATTGAACGGGGTTACGGCAAAGACAAAACCCTCCAGGGGGCGCTGCTGGACGAAGTTCCAGATCCCCTTGGGAGAGTACGGAGGCTGGTCGCTGTAGATCTGCTGGGCGTAGTAGACGTTGAAGCGCAGGAAATCGATCAGCTCGCAGGCGGCATCGATCTCGGCCTGGAAGGCGTTCTTGCTGGTCGAGAGCATGGACGCCGCGTTCATGATATAGCGGTATTTGCCGGAGAGAAGCTCGGCCGCTTTGAGGAAAATGGCGGCGCGTTCCTCCCAGCGCAGCGATTCCCATTCTTTCTTGGCCGCCATGGCCGCGTCGATCGCCATCTGGACTTCAGCCTCACCGGCCAGGTGACATTCGGCGAGCACGTGCTGATGATCGTGGGGCATGACCACCTTGGCCAGCTTGCCGGTCCGCACTTCCTTTCCTCCGATGATCAGGGGAATCTCGATTTTCTTCGCCTGCAGCTCCTCAAGGGCGGCCTTGAGCTTGGCCCGTTCGGGAGTGCCCGGTGCGTAGCTGTACACGGGCTCGTTCTGGGGAAACGGAACTTTGATTACGGCATTGTTCAGTAAATTCATGGTCACCTCATGGTTCTGAGTGGTTGACGGTTCGGGACGGGCTTATCGGGCAGAGATTCTGGTATCACTATAGCCGGTTTTCTGCGCCTGTCTGTTCCTAGAGCAAAGGCAATGCCAAGCGACGCTTCACCATATGTTACCGGCAAGGACAAAGCCCCCGCGAGGACGGACAGTCTGTCCCCGGACGACGAATTCCTCCGCGCGGCCCTCGAATGCAGATTAAAATTTTACCTTTAGAATCAGGGTCTTGACAAACATTGGAGATTTTCAGAAGCAGGAAGAAAGGATAGTCGAAGAGGGATGAGACGCTACCCGATTGGGGTTCCGAGGAGGGACAAAAAAACCAGTCCACGACGAAAGCCCGTTAGCTCCAGGCAGAAAACAAAGCGTCAAAATGCAAAGTTGCATAGAATTTTCAAAAAATAACCCTTCAATGCCTTTATAATTGGTTGTTTACAAATATTCTGATTTGCATTTTTTTGTCTGTGATGAAAAAAATATTCTAAATTGCATAAAAAACGACCCCTCTTCCACAAGAGAAGAGGGGTCGTTTCAGGTTTGGGGCGAGACAGGAAGCGGCCTAACCGAAGTTTTGCTCGGTTCGGGCAATGATCTCCTCCTGCAAGGCCTCATCCAGGTTGTTGAAATAATCGCTGTATCCGGCGACCCGCACGATCAGGTCCTTGTACTGGTCGGGGTTTTTCTGCGCCTGGCGCAGGGTCTCCTTGTTGATGACGTTGAACTGGATGTGGTGGCCGTCCAGCTGGAAATACCCCCGGACCAGGTGCACCAGATTCTCCAGCCCCCGGTCCTCCGCCAG
>QKGY01000004.1 GCA_003250235.1 Desulfuromonadaceae bacterium | reverse complement strand
CTGCGGGCGACGGCTCCTTTGGGATCATAGAGTTCCTCGACCTTTTCCACCTGCGAGAAATCGACCTCTGCCGTAACCTTGACCAGGGAGTTGGAACTTCCCAAGGCCCGATCGAGCAGAGACTGGGCCCGCTCTTCGAGGCGGCGCTCCACGGTCTGCTGATAGTCGAGCATTCCGGGGGTCATGGGGCCGCTCTGCCCTTCGCTGGCTTTGCGCGACAGGACCTGACCGCTCGAATCGATCACCGTGACATTTTCGGACTCTAGACCCTCAATGCTGCCGGAAACCAGGTTGATGATCCCCTGAATCTGCGATTCCTTCAGTTTCTGTCCGGGGACGAGTTTGAGAATGACCGAGGCGGTCGCGTCTTTCTGCTGCTCCTTGAACAGCCGCTTTTCGGGAAGGGCCAGATGCACCCGGGCGCCCTCGACGGGGGCCAGCGAGGTGATGGTCCGCGCCAGCTCCCCCTGCAGGGCCCGCTGGTAGTTGATCTTCTGGGCAAAGTCGGTCATGCCGAAGCTTTGCTTGTCGAAGAGTTCGAAACCGACGCCGCCGCCCTGGGGGATACCCGTTCCGGCCAGCTCGATACGCACCTCGTAGACCTGGTCCGCCGGGATGTGGATCGCCTTGCCGCCGTCGGCGAAACGATAAGGGATCTTGTGCTCCTTCAGCCAGGTAACCACCCCGGAAGCGTCGCTGTCGGTCAGGTTGGCAAAGAGCAGCCGGTAATCGGCGACCCGGGCCTGGGCAATGATGAGGCCGAAGACGGCCAGGCTGATCAGCGCCACCGCCGCCAGACTGAGCTTGCGGGACAGGGGCCATTGCGCGACAAGTTCGATCAGGGATTTTTTCCCGTTACCGTTCGATTGTTGTTGTACTTTTTCTTCAGCCATGGAAGAAGATCCTCCGGAAAAACCGGCGCCGTACGGCACCTCTCATCACATTCGTCCCCTTGGAACCCGTCTTACACCTGCATCCGCATGATTTCCTGATAGGCCTCGACGACCTTGTTGCGCATCTGCACCATCAGGCGCATGGAGATATCGGCCTCCTCCATGCTGATCATCACCTCGTGCAGGTTTTTGGCTTCACCGGTATTGAGTTTTTCCACGGCCTTGTCGGCGTTGATCTGCGCCTCGTTGGTTTTTTCCAGGAACCCTTTGAGGGTCTCGGCGAATCCGCCGGCTGTCGGGGCTGCCGGGGCCGACGGGGTCCGTGCCGGACCGGACAGGGATTGAAGGTGGTTAACCAGGGTAATGTCGCTCATCGTTCAGCCTACCTTCCGATTTCAAGGGCCTTCATGGCCATGCGTTTGGCGGTTTTGATGGTGGTGACGTTGGCTTCGTAGGCCCGGGTGGCCGTCATCATATCGGTCATTTCCTCCATCAGGTTGATATCCGGCATGGCCACGTACCCCTCTGCGGTGGCATCGGGGTGGCTGGGGTCGTAAATCATCCGGGGAGGCGACGGGTCGGTGGCAATGCGGGAGACTTCCACCCCCTGTACCGCACCGCGCATGCTCTGCTCCAGGCGTTGCTCGAAACTCAGGTCGGCACTGCGGAAAACCACCGTCTTGCGTTTGTAGGGTCCCCCCTCGGGGGTCCGGGTCGTTTCGATATTGGCCAGGTTGGAACTGATGGTGTTAAGCCGCGTCTGCTGAGCCTGAAGAGCCGAGGCGCCGATTTTCAATGATTGGAAGACATCCATGGTCTGACTCCTTAACGGCCGTCGCTGGCGACGTACTTGAGAAGGCCGAGTTTCTTGTTGAGCGCCTGAACGGCCGCCTCGTAGAGGATCTGGTTTTCCGCCAGGGTCACCATCTCCTGATCCACGTTGACGCCGTTCTTGTCTCCCATGCCGCTGGGGTCGAGCTGGCGCACCACAGTCCCTTCGACCTCGTCGAGGCTTCCGACGCTGATCGGAAAATGCGCCGGGTGGGTGGCCGCCGGCGTGACGCCGGGGTGGTTCAGAGCCTGCTTGAGCTGGGATTCGAACTCCAGCCGTGAAGCGGCGTATCCCGGGGTGTCGGCATTGGCGATATTGGAGGCGATCACCTGTTGATTGCGCTCACGCAGATCGAGCACTTTATGGAGCAGGCTTACGGTCTGATCGAAGATTCCCAATTTGGACATGGTCCGTGTCTCCCGTTTTTCCGGCCCGGCGTCAGCCGCCTGTCAGCCCGTCAGAATTCCGACACCGTCGGGTCAGGGTTTGCCTTTCTGGAGAGCGATGGCTTCCCGGGCCATTTTCTTCCAGAGTTCGCTACTGCCCTCTTCGGTCAGTTGCGTCAAAACCTTAACCCCCATATCGGCGCGCCCCGTAGCCAGGTAGACCTGAGCCAGACGGTAAAGAGCCTGGTCTTTGTAACCGTCCCGCTCCGTCAGGGCCGCGAACAGCGGCAGCGCCTGCCCGGTCTGGCCATTGCGAAACAGGGCTTCGGCCCTCATGAAAACATCCTCTGAGGGGGCTTCTTGCAAATTCCTGTCCATAAGTGGTGCCAGACAACGATCAACCTCGGAATAATTTTCCAGACGCATGAAAACCCCGGCGGCCATCCTGTCGATCTCAGGGCTCTGCGGACGTCCGGGCTGCCGAAAAAGCCGGGAGGCCTCTTCGAGCCGGTCTGCCTCGATCAGGGTTTCGGCTTGCAAGCGGAAAAGGTCCGACCCGTACGAGCCGTTGGGGAAACGCTTCCGATACCGATCGACATACTCTCCGACCAGGTCGACATCCCCCTTTTCATGAAGACATTGGACCAGGGGCAGATAGACGTTTTCGACTTCCTGATCCGGCATGTCGCCATCCAGGAGATAAAAATACAGGTGTGCGGCCCTGTCCCAGAACCCCAGCTTGGTAAAGACGCCGCCGAGTTCGAGAAGAAAGGATCGTCCGACCTGAGCGCCGAGCAGGAGTTCGCGATTTTTCTCCACCAGCACCAGGGCATCCAGCGGGTTGCCCTGCGCCACCAGATCGCGAATCACGTCCGGCAGCGCATCCACCATCAGGGCCTTGCCCTGGTTGGTCAGGCGTCCGGCGGAATAATCGCGAAGAAAATCCTGCAAGCTCATGACGCAGTCGTGTTTCCTGCCGCCCAGAAACAGAGTCAGCGCATATTTGAATGCCGCTTCTTCGCGCAGCTCGCGATGAACGATGTCGCCGGTAAGCTGCCGGTAACCGCGGGCAGACTGGTCTTTGTCCCCGGCGTTGGCGGACAGGGCCTGCTGGTCACAGAGGAGCAGGCGGCTGCGCCATGCCCCTTCGCGGCCCGGAAAGGTCCGGCAGACATTCTCCAGCTGCGCGGTGGCCATTTCGGCGTGACCGTCCCGCAGCTGAGCCCTGGCTGCCGCGAAATAGGCGAGATCCTCATAACGCTTGCCGGCCAGTTGCATCGCCAGCCGGTGATAGAGATCGTCAGCTCCGGCATAGTCTTTTTGCCGGTCCAGCAGTTGCGCAAAGCGGAAAAGAGACAGAGGATGTCCGTCGAGAATCCCTTTTTCGTCCAAATGCCGATAGGCCTCAAGGGCGGCCTCGGACTTTCCATTCATGCCCAGAATATCGGCCTGACGCAGTGCGACCCTGTCGGTGAGTTCGACCGGCAGCCCGCCCCTGAGCGCCTCGAGCCGATTGTAGGCGACATGGAGGTGACCGGCGGCCAGGGCCAGTTCGGCCCGGAACAGATCGGCATAAGGTTTCAGAGGACTGGAATCCGCCAGGTTGAGGCGTCGCTCGTCCACCTCGCAGGAAGCCCCGTAAGGGTCATCGGAAGCCGCCTTGGCCTGAGCCAGAAGAAAACGGCGGTACGGCCCGAGGGTGGGTTCCGTCGTTTCGTCGACGGGCATCCCGAGCATCTGCCGGGCTTTCGCGGCGTCGCCGGAGCGCAGCAGGAGTTCCCCTTTCGCCACCTGAAAAAGGCCGGGAGACTTCTGACGCAGGCCGTCCCCCGCCGCACTCTCCAGGGAGGTCAGCGCCGCGCCCCACACCCCCTGGTTCCCCTTCTCCACCACGTCGGCGGGAGCCAGAGTCCAGTCGATCCCTGGCGGTGACAGAAACAGCGGAAAGGGGGGCAATGTGTACTGCGGAGACAGGGGGATTTCCAGAGGCGTTTCGTAATCGGCGTAAAAGGCCTCCCAACGGCCCTGATAACGGGAACTGACGCTACGGCTGACCGATGCCGACCCGGCATTGAGGGTGGGCACCCCCGCCAGTCCGAAGGCAATGGCAGGTCGTCTCCGGGTGGCCCCTTCCTCCCAGAAGATATCGAGATAGAGCGTTTGTGTCTTGGAATCCGGCGTCAACTCCGCCCGTCTCACCGTGCGACGTACCAGGAAGGAAAGAATGGCCTCGCCATTTTTCTCGCCGAGCAGGACATCGACGATTTCCGCATCTTCGGGGAGAGTTCGCAGCCCCGGCGTCAGGGCGGTATTGGAGAGCAGCAGGTCGATGCGTTGTCCGGACAGCGCAACCTTGGCGACCGGCAGCTTGGGAAAGACCAGGGACACCCGGCTGAAACCGGGGGCATCGGCCTTGCTCATTTCCAGCAGTGCGACCCGTTCGTTCTTGCCCCCGTTGGCGGCAAAAGCGACAGGGGCTGTCAGAGGCCCCAAAAGCAGCAATAATACAATAAGGCGTTTGAACATCTTCGCTCCCGATGACGGCCCGACCCATCCGGACACAACCGTCCCTGAGAGCAAAATGCGTTCCAACCCCCTTGAAATAGCGGCCTTTCGGCTCGCAAGGCCCCACGTACGGCACAAGAGCCCCTCCCCTGCACGGTATTACAAAACAAAAATAGCCCCGGACCAGTCATCTTTTTGACTCGCCTTGACTTCCCGATGCCGACAACATTGACCATGGACCGTCATAATCCGTGGCATAAAAAAATGCAGGGAGGAAATTCATTGTTAATGGACGTCGAAGGGTGTCATGACCTCTTCGCCATTCAAAATCGGCAGGATTTTTGCTTTACCCCTCCTGACAGAAAAATTGGCGACGTGAATCTGACGCTCCCCAAACCGGCCGTTGACCTTCTCGGCACAGGAAACAACAGCCAGGACAGAATCAGGGAGACATGAAAGCCAAAAGGGAGACCGTCACACTAACGTGTCATTTGCTGTGACATCCGCCCGACGAATCATGTGTCACGTACCGTTGCTTACACTACACAAAGACCGGAGCCTCCCGACAGGGAGACAGGTCTTCGACACTCCAGTGACCGCTGAGGAGATATTATGAGTTCCGACATTTCGGCAGATCAGATTGAAATCATCCAGGAGTTCGTCCAGGAAAGCCGCGACATGATCGACCAGCTCGAACCGACCATCATCGAGCTGGGAGAGAGCGGAGGGGATGAGAACACCATCAATGCCGTCTTCCGGCTCTTTCACTCGATGAAAGGCAGTGCCGGCTTCCTGGAGTTCAATCACATCACCCGCGTAGCCCACGCGGCTGAGAACCTCCTGGACCTGATCCGCTCCGGAACCATCGCCCTCGAACCCTCCCATGTCACCCTGCTGTGCGAAACCTGCGACTTTGCCAAAGAGGCCCTGGAGAACGTGGAAAACTCCTACGAGGATGGTGCCATGGCCGAGGCGGCCGAAACCATGGGCAGCCGCCTGGAAAAGGCGATCCAGCTTGCCCAGAACGGCCCCGAGGAGAGTATCGAAGAGCACGCGGATGTGTCCGCCACGGCTGACGCGGAGCCCAGCGAACTCGACCTGCAGATGGTTCTGACCGCCGAGATGGTGGAACGCTTCGTTCAGGAAGCGGACGAGCTGCTGCAGAATGCCGAGCAGGGTCTGCTCGCCTGGGAGGAAAACCCCGATGACCGGGAATCGCTGGCCGACCTGTTCCGTCACATGCACAGTTTCAAGGGAAACTGCGGATTCTTCGGCTACGGCGACCTTGAAAAAATCAGCCACCAGATGGAAACCATTCTCGACGCGGCCAAATCCGGCGGCGATCTCAGCGAAAGCAAGGCGGCTTCCGTCATGCTCGAACTGATCGACGTGCTGCGCGATGCCATCGCCGATATCGCCCAGGGGGGCAGCGGACGGATCGAGGGCCTCGACGCGCATCTGGACACCCTGAAGAAGCTTCTCAAGCCCCGCCTCGGGGACATCCTGGTCGAGAAAGGGCTGGTGGACAAAGAATCTCTCGATGCGGCGATAAAGGCCCAGAAAAAACCCATCGGTGAAATCCTCGTCGAAATGGGCAAGCTTTCGGCCGAACAGGTTGCCGAAGTCGTTCAGGAGCAACAGGAGAAAAACAAGGATGCCGTGGCGGCGGAAGTCCAGGATAAGAAAGCGGCGGTCAAGCGACAGGACATCCGCGTCGACCTGGAGAAACTCGACAACCTCATCAATCTCATCGGGGAGCTGGTCATCGCCGAGAACATGCTGGTCCACAACCCCGATCTCGACGGGCTGGAACTGGAGAACTTCGGCAAGGCGGCCCAACAGATGAGCAAGCTGGTCCGGGAACTGCAGGAAATGGCCATGGTCATCCGCATGATCCCCGTTTCTGGTTTGTTTCGCCGTATGATCCGCCTGGTTCACGATCTCTCCGTCAAGTCCGGCAAGAAAGTGGAGCTCAAGCTGTTCGGCGAAGAGACGGAAGTCGACAAGACTGTCATTGAGACCATCACCGACCCGCTGGTGCACATCCTGCGCAACTCCCTGGATCATGGCCTCGAGCCCCCGGAGGAGCGTAGACTGGCCGGCAAACCGGAAAAAGGCCAGGTCCGTCTTTCCGCCCGCCATGAAGAGGGCGAGGTGTGGATCACCATTGAGGACGATGGCCGCGGTCTGAACCGGGACAAGATCATCGCCAAGGCGATAAAAAACGGCATGATCGAAGGAGACGGTTCCGATTTGAGCGACAAGGCCGTCTATAACATGATCTTCCAGCCGGGTTTCTCGACGGCCGAGAAAATTACCGATATCTCCGGCCGCGGCGTCGGCATGGACGTGGTCAAGCAAAACCTGGAGAAAATCAAGGGGAAGGTCGAGGTGCAGAGCAAGCCGGGCATCGGAACCCGCATCACCCTGCGCATCCCCCTGACCCTGGCCATCATCGACGGCATGCTGGTACGTGTGGGCGAAACCAAGTGCATTGTACCGATTCTGTCGATCAAGGAAGCGTTCCGCCCCAACATGTCGTCCATCACCGTCACTCCCGATGGCGAAGAGTTGGCCCGTGTACGCGAAAACTTCTTCCCCGTCACCCGCCTGCACGAGGTGCTCGGCAAGACCCCGGACAGCCACGATCTGGACAAGGGCATCCTCATTGTCCTCGAATATCAGGACAACCGCATCTGCGTCTTCGTCGATGAAATCCTCGGTCAGCAACAGACGGTCATCAAAGGACTCTCCGACTATATCGGCCATGTCCGGGGCTTCTCGGGGTGCACCATTCTTGGCAACGGTGAAGTCTGCCTGATCATGGACGTCGGCACGCTGATGGAAATCAGCGAAGAGAAGAAAACGGAGCACGCCTGATCGCCCCGTATCGAACGGATCAAACCGGCACCTCTCCGTGATGCGGAGATTCTTACCGGCAGGAGACTTTATGCAGAAACATTCGAATTCGGCGGTCCATGCTCCCTTTGAACCGGGAGGGGCGATGATGGCCATCACGGACCAGGAATTCGCCGCCCTGAGAACTCTGATTTACAACCGATTCGGCATTAATCTGACCGAACAGAAGCGTTCCCTTCTGGTCGGGCGGCTGCAGAAACTTCTGCGCCAGCAAGGCTTCGAGAATTTTCAGGGGTACTACGATCATCTGGTCAAGGAACCCGGAGAGAAGGGGTTGAGCGATCTGATCAACCTGGTCTCCACCAATTACACCTACTTCAACCGGGAAAAGGACCATTTCGACTATTTCCTGCAGACGGCCCTTCCTGCGATCGTCAGCCGGCTGAAAAAGGAAAACCGCCGCGACCTGCGCGTCTGGTGCGCAGGGTGCTCCACGGGGGAAGAGGCCTATACCCTGCTCATCCTCCTGCACGAGTTCTTAGGTACCGAATACGGGCAATGGGATGCCGGCATCCTGGCCACGGATATCTCCGAGCGCGTTCTTCAGACGGCCATGGCCGGGGTCTACCCCGAGGACCGTGTGGCCTCGCTCCCGGAAGCCTGGCGGCGCAAATACTTTCGAAAAACGGGGGACGGACAGCTGGCCGTGACCGATTCGCTGAAGAAAGAGGCGACGTTCCGACGGTTCAACCTGATGAACAACCAGTTCCCTTTCAAGAAACCGTTTCACATCATTTTTTGCCGTAACGTTATGATCTATTTCGACCAGCCGACCCGGGACGCCCTGGTGAGCCGCTTTCACCAGTCGACGGAATCGGGCGGATACCTGTTTATCGGACATTCCGAAACGCTCGGACGCAATCAGACCCTGTATCGCTACCTGATGCCTGCCGCTTACCAGAAGGGGACTCTCTGATGGCCAACAAGGTTCGTGTTCTCATTGTGGATGACTCCGCCCTGGTCCGCCAGATCCTCTCCAGTGGACTGGCCATGGACCCGGGTATCGAAGTGGTCGGGACAGCCTCCGACCCGTACATGGCCAGGGACAAGATCGTCGAACTCAAACCCGACGTTCTGACCCTGGACGTGGAGATGCCCCGCATGGACGGTGTGGAATTCCTGCGCCGCCTGATGCCTCAATACCCCCTGCCGGTCGTCATGGTCAGCTCCCTGACCCAGCGGGGCAAACAGATCACCATCGACGCCCTGGAAGCCGGAGCCGTCGACTTCGTGGCAAAACCGACAACCGACATGGCGCGGGGACTGGCGACCATGATGCTCGAGCTGCGCTCCAAGGTTAAAATCGCCTCCACCGCCAACGTCTCCCATTGGAAGAGCAAGAGAACCGCTCTGCCGAAACGGGAGCCGGCACCGGGAAGCCGCGCCCTGGCCGAGTCGACGGACAAGGTCATTGCCATCGGTGCTTCGACCGGCGGCACGGAAGCCATCAAAAAAGTGATCACCCAGTTTCCGGCCACCATGCCGGGAGTCGTCATCGTTCAGCACATGCCGGCAGGGTTTACCAAAATGTTTGCCGACCGTCTCAACCAGCTGTGCGCCATGGAGGTCAAAGAGGCCGAAACCGGCGACCGGGTCATGCCCGGGCGTATCCTGATCGCTCCCGGCGCCCAGCACATGCGGGTGCGGCGCTCCGGAGGCATTTATCAGGTACTCTGCGAAGAGGGGGAAAAAGTCAGCGGGCATTGCCCTTCGGTGGACGTGATGATGCATTCGGTCGCCGAACATGTCGGCGCCAACGCCATCGGCGTCATGCTCACCGGCATGGGGGCCGATGGCGCCAACGGCATGCTGGCCATGCGCCAGGCCGGAGCCCGCAACATTGCCCAGGATGAGGCCACCTCGGTGGTTTTCGGTATGCCCAAAGTCGCTTTCGAGCGGGGAGGCGCCGAACGCCTCCTGCCCATCGAGGACATGGCGGATGAAGTCATCCATTTATTGACGGAGAAGAAAAAATGAGCGCTGTTGTCCTGGGTGTCGGAGACTTCGGCGCCAACAACAAACCAGGCGGAATCGTCAAAACCTATGCCCTGGGTTCCTGTGTGGCTGTCATTCTCCTCGACCCCCGCACACGAACGGTCGGCATGGTCCATGTCGCTCTGCCCGAATCCCGGATCAATCCGGCCAAGGTGGCCGAACGGCCAGGATATTTTGCCGATACCGGCATCCCTGCCCTCCTCAAGGAAATGGCCAAACTCGGCTGCGATCCCAGAGGTCGGGGCATGGTCGTCAAGCTGGCCGGCGGGGCAAAAATCATGGATCCCAACGATACGTTCAACATCGGCAAGCGGAATGAACTGGCCATCAAAAAAGTACTCTGGGCCCATGGCATGGGCGCGGTTGCGGAAGACCTTGGAGGCAACTTCAGCCGTACCGTGGCCGTTTCTGTAGACACCGGGGAGATCACGCTGTCCTCCCCAGGCCGCAGCAACTGGACTATATAGGATATTCCATATGAACAAACACATCGACCGAGACAGCATCCTCAAAGCCATTCGACAGGTTCCGCTTCTATCGCCGAGTGCCTCGCGCCTTCTGGAGCTCAGCGCCAATCCGGACCACGACCTCGGGGAAATCGTTGCCATCGTCAAGTGCGACGCCGCACTCACCGCCCATGTCCTGCGGGTTGTCAATTCGGCGGCGTTCGGCCTTCTCAGCCGCGTGGACTCCATCGACCGGGCCGTCGCCTATCTCGGAGAGCGACTGATCGTCGGCATCGCCCTGGGGGATAATGCCGGGGAACTCTTTAACAAACCGCTGGGAGGATACGACGGGGCCCGGGGAGATCTCTGGCGCCACGACCTGTTGACCGCCATGGCAGCCCGGTACGTCAGCAGCAAGGCCAAAGTCGAGTTGAACCCGGGGCTGGCCTTCACGGGAGGAATTCTCCACGACATCGGCAAAGGCATTCTCTCCGATTATCTGCATAATTCGGCGCCGCAACTGCTGGAGAATCTCCAACGCCAGGCCATCGCCAACTACCTGGAGGGGGAAAAAAACATACTGGGCATCGATCACGCCGAAGCGGGCTTCGAAGTGGCCAAAACCTGGAAACTCCCCGACGCCCTGCAGATGATCATTCGTTATCATCACGCGCCCCAGGACGCCCCCGAAGAGTTTCGCCCCATCATCTATGCCGTTCATATCGGCGATATCGTTGCCATGATGGGGGGCTACGGTACCGGCTCCGATACGCTTCAGTACAAACTGGATGGCAATTACACACAATACTTTGATCTTTCGTCCGACGCCCTGGCCATGGTCCTGCTAGAAACAGAGGAAGAATTCCGCCGGGTTGAGGCTTCGCTAACTGATGGGAAGGAGAATTAACGTGAAGCGCATTGTTATTGCGGATGACTCAAGTACCGCAAGAATGTTCATACGCCGTTGCCTTGAGATCGTTGGATTACGCGACCAGACGTTCGTTGAAGCGACCAATGGCCGGGAAGCCCTGGATCTGCTCAAGGAGGCTCCGACCGACCTGCTCGTCACGGACCTGAACATGCCCCAGATGGACGGAGAGACTCTGCTGAAGTGGATTCGCGCCAATCCGAAACTTTCATCCACACCCGTCGTTGTCATCACCAGTGCGGGAAACCCGGCCAAAGAGGCCAGGCTCCTTGAACTGGGGGCCCTTAGGGTCATCAACAAGCCGGTGACCCCCACCGTACTGATGGAAACCCTTAGCTTCATGCTGAAATAGAGGATCTAACGATGAGCGCATTTGACGATTTTTTAAAAAAAGCCATGCCCAAAGCGGTGAGGGAAGTCATGGAGGGAATGGCCTTCATGGAAATCCTTGAAGTCACGGAAGAAGACCTGACGTCAGACGCTTTGACGGCGACCAATGCCGAACGTCGAGGAGTCAGTCTCCTCGTCCACGATCCGGTACAGTGGGAATTCAAGTTCGTCATGTCCGCTGATCTTCTGGCCGAAATCGCCGAATCGGTTTACGCAAGCCCGAGGGAGGAATTGGCGGCGGAGAGCCTCAATGATCTTCTGGCCGAAATTCTCAATACAGTCGCAGGACGCTTTCTGAGCGTTATCCTTCGTGACGACCAAGTCTACAATCTGGGGTTGCCCGAGCCATTAACCGAAGAAGGCTTTATGGACACCCACACGTGGAAGAAGTGGCACTTTACCGCCGACGCAAAACCTTTCACAATCACGATGCTTGGGGCTTTCCCTGAAAATATGAACGAACTACTTAGAACGCATTGAACAGCCATACTACGAACAGAGAGAGGATGAAACCATGCCTAAAAAAATTCTGATTATCGATGATTCCAACACCATGCGGAAAATAGTCACCCGCTCCCTGCGCCAGGCCGGTATCGATGTCGGTGAAATTCTGGAAGCCGGCGATGGCGTCGAAGCCCTGGCCCTGCTCGATGGCCAGAAGGTCGATCTGGTTCTGAGCGATATCAATATGCCCAACATGGACGGTATCGAATTCCTGCGTCAGAAGGCAACACGAGCCGCCATCAAAGATATCCCCGTCGTCATGATCACCACCGAGGCCGGCGCGGACATTCTGGGAGAAGCCAAATCTCTCGGTGCCAAAGGCAGCATCAAGAAGCCCTTCACACCGGAGCAGATTGAGGAAACCATCGGGGGGCTTTTATAAAAGGGAGGGAACCTTGGACCTGCAACAAAACATCATCGACGCTACCAAAGAGATCTTCGAGACCATGGTCATGCTCGACGTGGCTCCAGGAGCGCCTCTCGAAACCAAAGTGACCTCCTTTCGG
>QKGY01000179.1 GCA_003250235.1 Desulfuromonadaceae bacterium | reverse complement strand
ATGAGGACCAGGGCCGGGGGAAGAGCGTTACTCATAATAATCCTCTTTTCGGATCACCATTGGGCGAAGAATGTACTTGGCCACGAGAACCAGCACCACGCAGGCGACAAATCCATAGACCGCATAAAACCCGAAGCTTTTCTCCCAGGGGAAATACGCGTGCTTGTGATGAAAAAAATCCAGGCTCAACAGCCCCGCGACGCAGGTATAGAAAATAACCAGCAGCCGCTTGACGTTGCGCGGGTTATCGAAGACGTGTGCTTTCTCGTCCCTGTCCTTTTGGTTGTTCATGGTACGGCTCCCCCGGTTACAGTGTTTTCGCGAGGATAAATGCCAGATACAAAACCCCGATGGCGAAGACCACGTAGAACGCCGGCCGGTAGCCCGGCCAGGGGTCATGCCCCAGGATCATGATTTCTTCCGATTCGTTTCTGTCTTCAGAGTGCACGAAGGCCTCCCTTATGGTCGCATCCGGGCCCGCCGGTCGGGCTTACAGCCCCAGGGCCAGCTTGGCCAGGTCGATAAATACGTTGGGGAAGAAAAATAGCAGCACCGAACAGCAGGCCGTCACCGCCAAGGGGATCACCACCAGCAGCGGGGCTTCCCGGACCTCGTCGAGGCTGGAGCCTTCGGCGGGCTGGGCAAAAAAGCCCCGGTAGACGATGGGGAAAAAATAGGCCGCATTGAGCAGCGAACTCACCAGCAGCACCACCAGCAGGGTGATCTGCCCGGCTTCCAGGGCCCCCATGGCCAGGTTCCACTTGCTGATGAACCCGCCCAGCGGCGGCATGCCGATGATGCTGAGGGAGCCGAGGAAAAAGGCGAAATAGGTGACCGGCATCCGTCGCCCGAGGCCATCCATCTGGCTGATATATTTCTTGCCGGAGGCGACATAGATGGCGCCGGCACAGAAAAACAGGGTGATCTTTCCGAAGGCGTGCATGACGATATGCAGCATACCGCCCATCATCCCCGCCGCGGAAACCATCCCGGCCCCTAATACCATATAGGAGAGCTGGCCGATGGTGGAATAGGCCAGCCGCCTCTTGAGGTTGTCCTGGGTCAGGGCCACCAGCGAGGCGACGAGGATGGTGATGGAGGCCAGGGTGGTGACGACCACGTTGAGATTGAGGTCGAACAGGAGGTTCGGACCGTAGATGTCGAAAATAATCCGCAGGATGGAGAACACCCCGACCTTGACGACCGCCACGCCATGCAGAAAACTGCTGACCGGCGTCGGGGCGACCATTGCCGCGGGCAGCCAGCCGTGGAAGGGCATGATGCCGGCCTTGGCGAATCCGAAGATGAACAGGACCAGAAGCAGGCTGAGCACTTCCGGCGAGCCCACGCCGGCCAGGATGCCTCCCGTTTTAAAATCCAGGGTGCCGGCCAGCGAATAGGTGATCAGCATGGCCGGAAGGACCAGGCCGATGGAGGTCCCCAGGATGTAGGTGAGATATTTGCGCCCCGAGGCCCTGGCCTCGGCGTTCTGTTCATGGGTGACCAGGGGATAGGTCGACAGGGAGAGCATCTCGTAGAAAAGGTACAGGGTCAGCAGGTTGGCGGAGAAGGCGACGCCGATGGTCGAGGAGATGGCCAGGGCGAAGGCGGCGAAATAGCGCGTCTGCCCGTGCTCCTCCAGCGTCCGCATGTAGCCGATGGAATAGATGGAGGTAAAGATCCACAGAAAGGACGCCACCAGGGCGAAGAACATCCCCATGGCATCCACTCGCAACTGCAGCGGAACACCGGGAAGGACCTGGGCGATGGTGAAAACATACTCCCCGCCCGCCAGCACCTTCGGCAGCATGGCGGCCACCAGCAGAAACTGGCCGACAGCCACGAGGAGGGTCCAACTCTCCCTCAGGTTGGGGCGCTTGTCCGACAGCATGATCGGAATGGTTCCGAGCATGGCCAGCAAGACTACTACCAGGGGAGCAATCGAATAACTAGATGCCATGGTCACGTGCAACAGCCTCCAGGAATGTGAGGGGAAACACCTCTGAACCCACCGGATCGCTCCGGATTAAAAGTTTCCGGGGACAACCAGACGGATAATGTCGTTGACGATCCACCCGGAACCGAGACCGACCGCGATCAGGGCGACGGCCACAAGGATCAGGGGCTGGACCATCTGCAGAGGCGCTTCCTGCACCGCCAACTCTCCATGACCATGGCCATGGGCCTGCTCGCCGGTCGGAAAATACCCGAACTCGATGATCCGGAAAAAGAGGACCGCATTCACCAGGCTGCTCACCAAAAGAGCTACGACGAACTCCCAGTGTCCCCCTTCGATCCCCCCGAGAATCAGATACCATTTGCTGAAAAACCCGGCCGTCGGCGGCACGCCGATCATGGAAAACGCCCCCACGGTGAACGCGGCCATGGTCAGGGGCATGCTCCGGTACAGACCGCCGAGGTGATTGAAGTCGAGGCTTCCGCGCCGGTACACGATGGCGGAAGCCGCCAGGAACAGGCACAACGTCATCAGGCTGTCATTGACGATATGCAGCAGGGCCCCGGTAATCGCCTGGGCATTGGCCAGCCAGATCCCGCCGACCATGTAGCCGACTTCCGCGACGATGATATAGGTGAGCATCCGCCGCAGGTTTTTCTGACTCAGCGCCAGGGCCGAGGCGGCGATGATGGCGGCCGAGGCCGCCCAAACGACCAGGGGATGCACCCCCTGATGGCCCGTTGACTGCCAGGGGGCGTACATGACGAAAAAAACCCGCGCCATCAGGTAGACGGTGACCTTGGTCATCAGCGGCGCGATCATGACGCCCGCTCCCGAAGGCGCCAGGGAATAGGCGTTGGGCAGCCAGCCGTGCAGAGGAAAGAACGCCATCTTGACGCAGAGGCCGACCAAAATGAAGGCGAAGGCGGTGGCCACCGCGGCGGTCCCCCCCTGGGCGGGAAGCCGTGAAGCGATATCCGCCATGTTGAGGGTGCCGGTGAGGATATAGAGATAGCCGACGCCCAGAAGATAGAAACAGGCGCCGATCGACCCCATGATGATGTAGTTGAAACTGGCCAGCGGCGCCCGCCCCTTGCCCATGGCGATAAGACCGTAGGTGTTGATGGAGGTGATCTCCAGCAGAACGTACAGGTTAAAGGCGTCGGCGGTCAGCACCAGGCCGAGAAGTCCGGCGACGAGGATGAGGTACATCGTGAAAAAGACATGCTGCTTTCCCGGCAGCTCCTGATCGACGCTCTTGAGCGCGGACAGCGAGGCCAGAAAAGCGACCCCGGAGACCAGAAGGAGCATCAGGGCGCTGAGCGGGTCGACCAGCAGTTCGATTCCGTAGGGCGGCGTCCAGTTGCCGACGGTGTAATGAAAGGACCCCTTCGCCAGCACCCGCAGCAGAACAAAAAAGGCCCCGACCGTCGAAAAGCCCAGCGACCCCAGGGTGAGCACGGAGATCCAGCGGCGCGAAAGCCTCCCCAGCAGGTTGACCAGAATGCCCGACAGCAGCGGGGCGGCAAGAACGAAC
This sequence comes from Desulfuromonadaceae bacterium, assembly GCA_003250235.1. Taxonomy (GTDB): domain Bacteria; phylum Desulfobacterota; class Desulfuromonadia; order Desulfuromonadales; family SZUA-540; genus SZUA-540. Next base: position 8,870 of record QKGY01000179.1, on the reverse strand, counting down.
ATATGCAGGTTCTGACTGATCATCGTTCAATCTTCTCCAGGATCTCGTCTTCCTCAAGGGTCCCGTATTCCCGGTAAATACGCTGCATGATGGCCAGCGCCACCCCCGTCACGCTGACGGAAACGACGATGGCCGTCAGCATCAGGACATGGGGAACCGGGTTGTCGATATGCGCCGGGTTGACCCCGTGCAGCAACGCCTCGTGCTTGTCCACGATGGGGATGCCCCCGCCGCGTTTGACCCCCATGGACACATAGAACAGGATGATGGCCGTCTGGAAGATGTTCATCCCCAGCAGCTTTTTGACCAGATTCCGTTTGCCGATCATGGCATAGAAGCCGATCATCATCAGGATGACGTAGATCCAGTAGTTGTACTTGGCGACAATCTCGCTGAGTATGCTTTCCATCTCAAAGCCCCTCGTCCATCTTGCCCCCGGAAGAAATATCCCAGAAGAGAGACACCATGATGTTCATGACCGCCAGCCCGACGCCCACCTCGACCAGAAAAATCCCCATGGACCGCCAGTCGATGGGGTTCATGGGGATGATTTTCGCCAGCGCGCTGTAGTCGAGAAAATACCCCCCGAGCACGGCGCAGAGGGCTGCGGTGCCGGTGTAGATCAAAGCCCCCGTGCTGCCGAGAATGGCGTTGGTGCGCTCGCTGATGTAGCCAAAGGTTTTCTGCAGATCGTAGGCCAGCGCCATCAGGATGAACGAGGCGCCGAGAACGACCCCGCCCTGGAAACCGCCGCCCGGGCTGTAATGGCCATGAACGATGACATACAGGCCGAACAGCTGGATAAAGGGGATCATCATCCGCACGGCGGTCTGCACGATCAGGCTCTCGCCCAACGGCTTCGACTGCGCTTTTTCCTGTAGATGTTTCATTCCTTGGGCCTCCGCAGCACACCGATCACCGCCATCCCGGCACTGAAGATAACGACGGTCTCGAACATGGTGTCATAGCCCCTGTAATCGCCGAGGATGGCCGTGACGATATTGGGGACGTGGGTCTGCTCCACCGATTTTTCGATGTACACGTTGGACACATGGACGCTGGCGGGAGAGTGCGGATCCCCCCAGGGGGCGAAATCCTTGGTGCTGTACAGAAGGATGGCCCCGGTGATCAGAGTGGCGAGCAAGGCGATTTTTTTCAATCTTTACTCCTCCGGGTCGTCCGCAGGATCGCGGCGATGAAAAGGACCGTGCTGACGCCCGCGCCGACGGTCGCTTCGGTGAACGCCACGTCCACGGCCCCCATCTCGGCCCAGAGCAGGCACATCAGAAAGCTGTAGACCCCGAAGATGACCGAGGCCCCCAGAAGATCCTTGACGGTGATGGTCGCGATGCCGCAGACGACGACAAGCGTCAGAATGAGTAGGTCGAGTTGCCAGATCATTTTGCCCTCGTCTCCTTTGTCCAGGGTTGCACGCCGGAAATCAACGCCCCCTCCGTAATGGCATGGGTCGCCGTGGGGCTCGCCACCGAGATGAACGCGGCGATCGCCAGAATCTTGAGGCTGACCAGCACATTGGCCAGCGTGAAGTCGCTCAGGTTGTACAGAGCCAGGCCGGTGAGCACCAGAAAGGAGGCCAGGGTATCGCATTTCCCCGCCGCGTGCAGCCGCGTATAAAAATCGGGCAGCCGCAGGATCCCGACAACCCCGACGGCGTAAAAGAACAATCCCCCCAGTATCAGAATCGCGCAAACGATGGTCATAACCGGCTACTCCCTCGATCTATTGTTCGCTTTCCAGGTGTACGTTTTTACGGCGCAGGAAATACTTGGTCGCCCCCAGGGTGGCGATGAAGTTGAGCAGCGCGTAGGCGATGGCAATGTCCACGAACATGCCGACATTGTCGTACAACACCCCGATCATCAGCAGCAGCACGGTGGTCTTGGTGCCGATGACGTTGCCGCCGAGAATACGATCCAGTACCGTCGGCCCGCCGACCGCCCGTACCAGACACAGCACCATCAACAGGACAAGGGCGATAGCCACCCCCAGAACGACATGATCCATCATGCTTTTGCCTCCAGGGCTTTGGCCACCCGCCGCTCCATCTCGCCGGGAAGCGAGTCCGCGGCGCTTTTGGTCAGGGCATAGACGGTGAACTCATCCTCGTGGATGTTCACCGTGATCGTCCCGGGAGTCAGAGTAATGGATTGAGCGAAGGTCACTTTGGAAAAGGGCCGCTTCAGGTACGTCCTGAATCGGAACAGATGCGGATCGATCAGATCCATCATGCGCGGGTGGAGCACGATGTAGGCAACCTGCAGATTGGCGATGACGATTTCCCACAACAGGTAAGGCAGATAGAGCACCAGCCCGATAAAGTCACGGAACCAGGAGCCCGATTCGCGCTTCTGAAAAAGGAGGTCGTGACTAAAATGGGCGACAAGGAGACAGGAAACGACACCGAGGGAGAAATGAAAGGAGTCGAACATTCCGGAAAGGAGCACCCAGAAGGCAAGCATGATGAAAAAAGTGGCAACTTTTGCCATAATGGCCATCCCCGTTTAGGTGAGTTACCTCTAAATTGGGCCCCTGCGGAGGGGTCGACGGAAGAGACAGATCGCATTCTGCAAAAAGGACACCAACGACGGGCATCCATGCGGGAGTCCTTAAGTCATTAACATGGTTCAGGGAATGGGTCAAGAAAACAGAATGAACAAAACTCCCCCCGAGGCAATTCCATTAAGAACACAAAACAAACATTGTTTTATTATTTTTATTTAGCAAAAAAAAGGCGCCGTCCGCAACAAAATTCTTGCGGGACCGGCGCCTGGAGAACGATTTCGACGCTCTTTTAATGCAGATAGCGGCCGTTGAGCAGAAGGTGCAGCAGGATGCTCGCCGCATACCCCAGGGCGATGGCGGGGAAAAAAGCCAGGTGGCGGGAGAACGTATAAACCCCCCGGGCCGCCCCCATCAAAGCCACCCCGGCGGCGGAACCGACCGACAGCAGGCTGCCGCCGACGCCGGCCGTCAGCGTCACCAGCATCCACTGGCCGTCAGCCATATGCGGGTTCATGGTGAGAACGGCGAACATTACCGGGATGTTGTCGACCACGGCGGAGAGCACCCCGATCAGTACGTTGGCGGCCGTGGGTCCCAGCCCGTCATACAGGGTGGAGGACGCCAGGGCCAGATAGCCGAACTGGGCAATCCCCCCCACGCAAAAAATGACACCGTAAAAAAACAGCAGCGTATCCCATTCGGCGTTGGCGATTTTGCGGAACAGGTCGAAGCCGTGCGGCTGGCGGCTGGTGATGTCCAGGGGGTTGTCGGCATGAAGCACCAGGTGCCGGCCCTCCCTTCTCTTCAGATACCAGGAAAACAGCCCCAGATAGCTCAACCCCAGCATCATGCCGATAGCCGGGGGCAGATGCAGGAAGTTGTGGAAACAGACCGCCGTGACGATCGTCAGCAGGAACAGCAGCAGAATCCGCTTCGCCCCCCGCTTCATGGCCTCGTCCGCGGTAACGGCCTCCGGCTTGGCCCGGTCGATGGCAAAATTCATGATCGCGGCCGGAACCAGCCAGTTCACCAGGGCCGGCAGGAACAGGCGGAAGAATTCGAAAAAGCTGAGTTTGCCCTTCTGCCAGACCATCAGCGTGGTAATGTCGCCGAAGGGGGAAAACGCCCCGCCGGCATTGGCGGCAACCACCACGCTGATGCAGGACACCACCACAAAGCGCTGGTTGTTGCCCCCCACCGCCATGACCACCGCCCCCATGAGAAGCGCGGTGGTCAGGTTGTCGGCCACCGGCGAGATAAAAAAGGCCAGGGCCCCGGTCAGCCAGAAAATCACCCGCAGGGAAAACCCCTTGGACACGAGCCAGTTGCGCAGCGACTGAAAGACGTTTCTCTCCTCCAGGGCATTGATATAGGTCATCGCCGCCAGCAGAAACAGAAAGAGTTCGGCGTATTCCGTCAGGTTGTGCTCGATCGCCTCGCGAACCGTCTCGCCGTGACCGGTTGCGGACGAAGCCAGGGCGACAAACACCCATATGAGCCCGGCGGCAAACATGATCGGCTTGCTTTTGCGCAGGTGGAGTTGTTCTTCGAAGATGACGAAACCGTAGGCCGCGGCAAAGAGAAACAGGGACAGATACCCCCAGCCGGAATGGCTGAGCATGGCCCCTTCCGGGGAGGCCTCGGCCCAGCACGGCCCCGCCTGCCCCAGCAGACAAAGTAGTACCATAAGCATTTTTTTCATCGTACGCTTTTCACTCCCTTGTGAAAATTTTTCTCCACCTTCCCCATTGAAGGCGGGCGGATTCTTGCACCCGCTACGCCAGGCGTCAAGTGATTTTCCTGGCACCAGAACGCGATTCCCCGCCGGCACCCCATGCGCAGCCTTGCCCTGCCTGGTTTTCCTGGTCTATACTGTACCGGCTCGATCCTGACCCCACCCAATCTTCAACCATCGGTTTATTCCACAAAGAAACGAGAGACGCCCATGGACCGCAAAGTCATCGCAGGAGCCGTACAGTTCAACATCGCCCTCGGCCAGGTCGAGGCCAACCTCGAAAAGGCCCTGACCGGGCTTCGCAACTTGGCCGCCTCTCAGGTGCAGCTCGCCGTCCTTCCGGAGATGTGGAGCAGCGGATACGATTACAAGCGACTCGGCGCCCTGGCGGAGAAAACCCCGGATGTCGTCGCGGCGCTCTGCAAAGAAACCGCCGCATCGGGAATGGTGGTGGTGGGAAGTCTGGCTGAAAAGCAAGGGGACACGCTCTACAATACCGCCTACGTCATTGACGGCGGCAGGGTCGCGGGCACGTACCGCAAACTGCATCTCTTCTCCACCATGGGTGAAGACCGGTTTCTTTCCGCCGGGAACCAGACCCTGGTGGTTCCGACCTCGGCCGGCCGGCTGGGGGTGGCCATCTGCTACGACCTGCGTTTTCCGGAACTTTTCCGCAAGATGGCCCTGGAAGGGGCCGAGATCGTCTGCCTGCCGGCCGAATGGCCCAAACCGAGGCAGGAACACTGGCGCACCCTGCTGCGCGCCCGCGCCATCGAAAACCAGCTCTTCGTGGCCGCCGCCAACTGCTGCGGTATCCAGGGGAAGCTCGACTTTTTCGGAATGAGCCTGCTGCTTTCGGCCCGGGGAGACGTACTGGCCGAGGGGGGCGAAACCGACAAGAACCTCGTGGCGACCTTCGATTTCGCCGAGCTGGTCGAATACCGCTCACAGATCCGCTGCTACCATGACCGCCGCCCGGAGATCTACGGGCACCTGCCCTGATCGCAACCCGTTCTATTCGCTCAGAGGCTGGGCGTCGCGCCGATAGGCCGCCGGGACTTCCTCAAGACGGTCGGCGAAGTGCAGCTCGCCGTACTTGTCGACATACAGATAGCGGGGCTCCGGCTCTCCCGGGGCCCGTTTGACCGCCGGCGCGGGCTTGTCGGGCGGGGCCTTGCCGATCACCGACTCCACGCTCGGCTCCGGTTCGGCATCGATGAGACGAAACAGCCGCGCGCGGAAGTCGCGATAGAAGGCCTGCATCTCGGACCCTCCCTTGCCGGTAAAGGTCACCCGCATCATCATCTGGTCGGCGGCCAGCAGAAGCAGCAAAAAAACAATCGTCCAGAAAAAAAATCCCGTCAGCTTTTTCATAATGTCCTACGATTTGGATGTCGGACCGTGGGAATGCCCATGGTGGCAGGAGCCCTCTTTGCGCGGCCGGTGGCGCAGTTGCTGGATGACCGGGCCGGTGGCGCAGTGGGAGCATTCCCCCTGCAGCGTCGTGTGGGTGATGTGGTAGCGGTGGTCCAGGATATGCTCCAGCTCGCCGATGACCTCCCCCTGCCGCAGCCGGTACTGCGGGTCGAGATCGATATGCGCCGACAGCGCCGTGATGTGGGAACAGATGGACCACACGTGCAGGTGATGGATGTCGTTGACCCCGTCCACCCCCTTCATGCTTTCCACCACCTGCCGAACGTCGATGTGGCGCGGCACCCCCTCGAGCAGGATATGCCCGGCCTCGCGCAGAATGCGCACGGCCCCGAAGCTGATCACCAGGGCGATGCCCACCGAAACCACGCCGTCGAGCACGTACCAGCCGGTAAAATACATGATCACGCCGCCGGCAATGACGCCGACCGACGCCACCGCATCGCCGAGCACGTGCAGAAAGGCGCTACGCACGTTGAGATCGGTATGGGCATGGCTGTGCAGAAAGCGGGCCGCCAGAAGATTCATGACCAGGCCGATTGCGGCGATCACGAACATCTCGCCGCTCTTGACCGCCTGGGGGGCGGCCATCCGCTGCCAGGCTTCGTGCAGAATGCCGACGGCGATCAGCACCAGGGTGCCGCCGTTGAACAGCGAGGCGAAAATCTCCGCCCGGTGCCAGCCGTAGGTGCGGCGGTCGGTGGCCGGAAGCCCCGCCAGCCGGATGGCCAAAAGGGACAGGATCAGGGCGAACAGGTCCATGAACACGTGGGCCGCATCGGAGAGCAGCGCCAGCGAGTTGGTCCACACCCCGCCGACGACCTCGGCGACCAGGGTCACCGCCGTCACGGCGACGGCGAATCCCAGGCGGGTGGAAATATGTCTGTCGAGATACTCCGGATCGGCGTGCATACCCTTCTCCTGTGCAAAACCGCCCCAGTGTAGCGACAGGTTTCGGGGAAATCAAGGACCTCCTCGCTGGCCCGGAGGGCATCGGGTCCCAAGAGGATTTCCATTTCTTCTCTCCTTATGGTATCGTGACGACCAAAATTTTTCAGGAGAATATCCATGAGCGAAACCATCTATGACACCCTGATCATCGGCGGCGGCCCCGCCGGCCTCACCGCCGGCCTTTATACCTCGCGGGCCAAGCTCAACACCCTGCTCGTCGAGCGCATGATCATGGGTGGTCAGGTGATGACCACCACCAAGGTTGAAAACTATCCCGGATTCCCCGGCGGCATCGACGGCCCCGACCTGATGATGCGCTTTCAGGAGCACTGCCAGGAGTTCGGCCTGCAGGTCCAGTACGGCGAAGTGGAAGGCCTCGAAGACCTCGGCGACATGCGCCGGGTCCGCGTCGACGGCAAAGACATCCTGGCCAGAACCGTGATCATCACCACCGGAGCCGAACCCCGCAAGCTCGGCGTCCCCGGCGAGCAGGAGCTCACCGGACGCGGCGTCTCCTACTGCGCCACCTGCGACGGCGCCTTCTTCCGCAACCAGACCGTCGCCATCGCCGGTGGCGGCGACACGGCGGCCGAAGAGGCCCTGTTCCTGACCCGCTTCGCCAGCAAGGTCTACCTGGTGCACCGCCGCGACCAGCTGCGCGCCACCTCCATCCTGCAGGAGCGGCTGCGCGAAAACGAGAAGATCGAAATTCTGTGGAACTCCCAGGTGACTCGCACCGAAGGGGATGCTTCCGGGCTCAAGGCCATCGAACTGACCGACACGGTCAGCGGCGAGAAGCGCTCCCTGGATGTTGCCGGGCTGTTCGTGGCCATCGGCGTCACCCCCAAGGCCCACTTCCTGGCCGACGTGCTGCGCCTCGACCCCGAGGGGTACGTCCTCACCGATGCCGAATGCCGCACCTCCATGACCGGGGTGTTCGCCGCCGGCGACGTGCGCAAGAAGATCCTCAAGCAGATCGCCACCGCCGTCGGCGACGGCGCCGTGGCCGCCATCATGGCGGAAAAATTCCTCATGGATCAGGAGTAACGGCCGGAGCGCCAGCCCCTCCCCCAAAGGTTCCTTGACCCCGGGTCGGCAGTCTACGGACTTGCGACCCGGGGTTTTTCTGTTTAAATTAAGCGTTTTTTAATTTTACGGTTTCAGGGGGGGGAACTATGCTGGCGAAGGTGCTTTCCGGAGCATTGCACGGGATCGATGCGTTTCCGGTGGACGTGGAGGTGGATATTGCCCAGGGGCTGCCGCAGTTTGCCACGGTGGGCCTGCCCGAAGGGGCGGTGAGAGAGAGCAAGGACCGGGTCAAATCGGCGATCAAGAACGCCGGGTACGATTTTCCCACCCGGCGCATCACCATCAACCTGGCCCCGGCGGACATGAAGAAAGAGGGGGCCGCCTACGACCTGCCCATGGCGATCGGCATCCTGGCCGCCACCGGCATCGTCAAGGCGGAGAGGCTGCGCAAGTATATGCTCATCGGCGAGCTCTCCCTCGACGGCCTGGTACGGCCCGTCCGCGGCACCCTGCCCCTCGCCGTCGCTGCCCGCAGCTGGGACCTCGACGGCCTCATCGTCCCCTGGGAGAACGCCGAGGAGGGCGCCATCGTCGAGTCCCTCCCGGTCTTCGGGGTGCGGGATCTGGCCGAGGTGGTCGAGTTCATCAACGGCGAGAGACCCCTCGTCCCCACCGCATGCAGCCTCGACCGGGAGTTCGCTGCCCTTCCGCCCGGCAGCGACGATTTCTCCGAGGTGCGCGGCCAGGACCACGTCAAGCGGGCGCTGGAGGTGGCCGCGGCCGGTGCGCACAATCTGCTGATGATCGGGCCTCCCGGCAGCGGCAAGACCATGCTGGCTCGGCGCCTGCCCACCATCCTGCCGCCGCTGACCTTCGAGGAAGCCCTCGAAACGACCAAGATCCACTCGATCACCGGCCTGCTCCCCCGCGACAACGCCCTGCTGAACATCCGCCCCTTCCGCAGCCCGCACCACACCATCTCCGATGCCGGGCTGATCGGCGGCGGCGCGGTGCCGCGCCCCGGCGAAGTCTCCCTCGCCAACAACGGCATCCTCTTTCTCGACGAGCTCCCCGAGTTCAAGAAAAACGTCCTCGAAATGCTGCGCCAGCCGCTCGAAGACGGCCAGGTCACCATCGCCCGCGCCGCCCAGACCCTGAGCTATCCGGCCACCTTCATGCTGGTCGCCGCCATGAATCC
>QKGY01000459.1 GCA_003250235.1 Desulfuromonadaceae bacterium | reverse complement strand
CTCGACGGCGGACTGCTTCCCGGAACCTTCCGCCAGCACCTGCTGGCGAAGGGGGAAATCCGCGAATCCGTCCTCACTCGCGAGGACCTCCACCACGGCAACCAACTCTTCGTGGTCAATTCCGTGCGGGGATGGCAAAAGGCCATCCTCATTCCCTGATACGATCCGCCATTGCCCGTACGGCACGGGACTGGTATGCTGAAACATCACCCTTCACTCCGGGGGAATTCATGCTCCTGTTCGTACTGACCTTTCTCGCCATCTACACCGCCATGCACGCCCTGGTCTTCTGGGGGATACATCCCCTTCTGGCCGGTCACCCGGCGCTGCCGGGGCTCTCCTGGGTGTGGATGGGGGCGATGATCGTCGCCCCGGTGGTCGTCCGCCTGCTCGACCGCTCCGGGTACGAGATAGCAGCCCGCGGGCTGGCCTGGGTCGGTTACAGCTGGATGGGATTCGTCTTCATCGCTTTCAGCTTCTGTGTCGTTCTGGGAGGGTGGGAGATTCTGGCCTGGCTGCTCCCCAAGGCCATCGCCGCGATGCCCCGCCTCTCCGTTCACGGAGCGATCAGCGCCGGCGTGATCCTGCTCGCCACCCTGGCGGTGGGGCTGTACGGTCTGCACGAAGCGGACGACCTGCAGGTCGAGGAGGTCCGTCTGGTCAGCGACAAATTGCCGCCGGGATCTCCGCCGCTGCGCATCGCACAGATTTCCGACCTGCACCTGGGCCTGATCCACCGGGAAGAAGCCCTGGCGCCGATCATTTCGCGCCTGCAGCAGCTTCAACCCGACCTGCTTGTGGCTACCGGCGACATCGTCGACGCCCAGATCAATCATCTGGACGGGCTCTCCGATCTGTGGAAACGTCTCAACCCGCCTTTGGGCAAGTTCGCCGTCACCGGCAATCACGAAGTCTACGCCGGCATGGAGCAGAGTCTCGATTTTCTTTTCCGCAGCGGCTTCATCGTGCTGCGCAACCGCACCGAAGACATCGGCGACCGGCTCACCCTGGCCGGCGTGGACGACCCGGCCACCGGAAAAGCCGGGGACGAGACCCCATTGCTGAGGGACATCCCGCCCGAGCGTTTTGCCATTCTGCTCAAGCATCGCCCCCGCATTCGTGAAACCGCCGTCGGCCTCTTCGATCTGCAGCTCTCCGGTCACGCCCATCGCGGCCAGATCGTCCCCTTCAATCTGCTCACCGGCCTGGAGTACCCCCTGCAGAACGGCCTCTATGCCGCCGGAAAAAGCGGGCATCTCTACACCAGCCGGGGAACCGGCACCTGGGGGCCGCCCATGCGGGTGGGGTCGCCGCCGGAGATCACCCTGTTCGAAATCGTGCCCGAATCTCCGCAGCATCTGTAGGCCGCTTCCCATGCCGGAGCTTCGGGGAAATCTGCCGTTTTCTTCGGTAGCCATGCAGGACGCCTTCTGTTATATTCAGCAAACTAAATATATGGAGGGTTCCGGCATGGATATTTTCACGGCGTTGAAAGCGGCGGTTTCCGAGGAAAATGCGAACGGCGAACTGCCTGATTTTCTTGTCCCCCCCCTTCTGGCCGTTGCGGAAAATCCGCAAAAATATCATCCCAAAGAAGACCTGGTCCGCAGACTGCTCGCGCAGGTGCAGGCCTTCGACCCTTATGCGGGTTCCGGCTGTTTCAGCGAGAGCTTCAGCGCCGACGACATCCGCAAGACCCTGCAGGAACTGGGATAGCCGGTCTCCCCCCGATCCCATCCCACCAAGGAGATATGAACGATGAGCGACGAGACCCCCCTCTCCTGCGCCCGGTGCAGCGCCGTCTGGAATAAACAGGGTACGACCAGCTGCTGGAGCGATCCGGAAAACCGCCCCGGCCGGCCGGGATACTGCCCTTCAGAGAAAGAGAAGGACATCATCGATGCGTCCTTCCGCCAATACCTCGGTGACGACGACGATGCCAAACTGGCCCGGGTGGCTGCCGTGGTGGAAGGGCTGTGTTATCAGCCGGTGCCCGGCTCCGACGCCGTCAACGCCCGCTGGACCCGGGTCGAGGATACCATCGCCCTGGCCAAGCTGATGGGATACCGTAAAATCGGCATCGGCACCTGCATCGGCCTGCTCGATGAGACCAAGCGGCTCAGCGACATCTTGAGCGCCCAGGGGTTCGAACCGCTGTCGGTCTGCTGCAAGGCCGGAAGCATCGACAAGCTGGAGCTGGGCATCGACGAGAAATACAAGGTGCGCCCCGGCACCTTCGAACCGGCCTGTAATCCCATCGCACAGGCCAGGCTGCTCAACCAGGCCGGCTGCGACATGAATATCATCGTCGGCCTCTGCGTCGGCCACGACATGCTCTTTGCCAAGTATTCCGAGGTTCCCGTCACCACCCTGGTGGTCAAGGACCGGGTCACCGGCCACAACCCCGCCGCCGTGCTGTACGGCCAGAACTTCTATTACAAGCGTCTGCAGAAACAACCGGTCGTCGTTCCGGACCCGGACGAGCTCTGAGACGCATTGTTCAGACCACAGCCAAAAGCCCCAGCTCAAAAAGATAACGGGGCAAAAACTGTATGAAAGCACCATAAAAAATGGCCACCCGATACATGGGAGGCCATTTTTTGCATGAAAGCATTTCCAAGTAAAATATCACGATATATGAGACGAGACTTTGGCAACCATTGACCTTTAAATCCTAGATGATGTAGGCCCATAATTTGGAACAACTTACGAGATGGCCCAAACAGTGGAGATCTCGTTTTGGTGTTTTTCTTTCGAGTACGCTGACCTGCGACCTGAAAATTGAGTCATTGGGATCGTTAGTTTTTCGGCTTGTGACCTTACCCAGAAATGGCCGAATCTACCCTGTCCAATGTTCCTAAATTCGGGTAGCAAGTCAGTAGCATGAATAAGAAAAGAGCGACCCTTATTTAGGATCGCTCTTTTTATTATTGATCGAGTCGGGAGGATTTGAATGCCCCCCTGCTCCGGAAGCAAAAGTTCTCACGCTTGGCTCGCTGCCTGTGCCTACTAGGTGCGAAACTGCCTCGACATTTCGACTTCGGACAGTCAAATTGGAACTAAGATTTTGTCCCCTTTAAAACACAACATCAGGAACTTACATAGATTCCCTGTAATTGCTGTGGTTAGAAGTAGAGGAAGTCGTCGGCGCCGTTAGTCACGGTTATAAATACAATCGTATCCGCCTTCACTGTGTCAGATAGGGTTGCATAAGCTATCAGTAGATTGTCGGCAATAGTCTGATCGTAGGCGAGTATGTGAAGGATTTGTTTTTCCCACAGATCGGTTGCCGAGACTCCAGCCGAACTGATGAGGACATCCCCAAGT
>QKGY01000298.1 GCA_003250235.1 Desulfuromonadaceae bacterium | reverse complement strand
TTGATGCGCATCAGACCATCCGCATCCTGAACCATGAGGGAGACGATATTGACTTCGGCGGCAAGGCTGATGGAATCGACGATTTTGCGAAACAGCTCCTGCAGGCTCTCCTCGCTGTTAGCCGTCTTGCCGATTTCGCTGAGAAGAACCAAGTCGGTGAGACGGCGTCTGGCCTGACGCTGGAGTTCGGCGGAGCGCTGTTCCTGCAGCCGGAAATCCCGGGCTCGTTCCAGAACCTCGTCGAGTTCTTCGGCAACAACCGGGCGCTGCAGCACATCGAGAGCCCCTTCGCGAAGAATACGGCGAGCCCGGCCAAAGTCGAGACCACTCGACAGGATGACGACGGGGACGTCGGGCCTCAGACGTCGGACTCTCTTGAGAAGAGACAAGCCGCTTACATCGGGAAGCTGTTCCTCGCAGAACACGACGAGAAAATTCTCGCGGGCCAGTAGGGCGGGGACTTCCGCTCCCGAACCAGCCTTTCGCACCTCGAAGCAGCGATCCGCCAGCAAGTGTCCCAGAAGCTCCAGGCCGTCCTTGGAGCTGTCCGCGACAAGAACCAACGTAGAGATTTGCCCTGGCACGTCGTTGCCCTCCCGGAACCAGGTTAGAGCCGAATCAGGCTCCGCAGCATTTTTTGTATTTTTTGCCGCTGCCGCAGGGACAGGGGTCATTGCGGCCTACCTTGTCTTCCTCGCGGGTGACCGGCTGTTTGTCCTGACGCTCCCCGCCGGCCCGATTGAGAACGATGCGGCGGCGGCGCTGTTCGGCTTCCATTTGTTCGACATCTTCTTCACGGGCCAGCTGGATACGGAAGAGCTTCTGGACCACCTCCTGGCGGATGCGCCCCATCATCTCCATAAACAGGCTGTAAGCCTCGCGCTTGTACTCCTCTTTCGGGTTGCGCTGCCCGTAACCGCGCAGGCCGATCCCTTCCTTGAGGTGATCAATGGAAAGAAGATGGTCTTTCCACTGAACGTCAATGGTCTGCAGCAACAACACCTTCATCAGGTGATCCATAATCGGAGGAGTGAACTCCTGCTCCCGATCTGCCAGGCGGTCAAAGACCTGCGCCTTGAGGCGCTCCTCCAGTCTGTCGTGGGTCAGGCTGGCTTCGGAGGCATCCTCGACCTGCGGCTGCAGATTGAACTGATTAATGAAATCCTCGGTGAGACTGCTCCAGTTCCAATCCGCGGGCTGGGTTTTTTCCGGACAGAACGTCGCGACGATGTCCTCGACGGTCTCCCCGATGATCGCTTCGTAGGTTTCCTTCAGGTTCTTTCCGGCAAGCACCTCTTTACGCTGAGTATAGATTACCTCGCGCTGTTTGTTCATGACGTCGTCATATTCGATCAGGTGTTTACGGATGTCGAAGTTATGACCCTCAACTTTTTTCTGGGCATTCTCGATAGCACGGGAAATAATCCCATGTTCGATGGGCTCCCCCTCGGGAATCTTGAGCTTGTCCATCACAAACGCCACACGATGGGATCCGAAAATCCTCAGCAGGTCGTCATCGAGGCTGAGGTAGAAACGGCTCTCGCCCGGATCGCCCTGACGGCCACTACGGCCTCGCAACTGATTGTCGATGCGGCGAGACTCGTGCCGCTCCGTCCCCAGGATATAAAGACCGCCGGCTTCAAGTACCGCGCCTTTCTCCTCGGAGCACTGGGTATGATACTTCTCGGCCAGCGCCGCTTCGGCCGCGTCCGGATCTTCGGCGGTCGCCGCTTCCTTACGGGCCAGCATCTCCGCATTACCACCGAGGATGATGTCCGTACCGCGTCCCGCCATATTGGTGGCGATGGTGACAGCGCCCTTGCGACCGGCCTGGGCTACGATCTCCGCCTCTTTCTCATGGTGTTTGGCATTGAGAACATGGTGAGGGACACCCCGCTTTCGCAGCATCTCGGAGAGGACCTCTGATTTTTCAATGGAGATCGTTCCGACCAGCACCGGCTGACCTGATTCATGACGCTGGATGACATCTTCTACGACCGCTTTGAATTTCTCCTTTTCGGTCTTGTAAATGACATCCGGGTGGTCCTTCCTCAACAGAGGCCTATTGGTGGGGATCACCACGACCTCCAGCTTATAAATCTCGTGAAACTCGGCCGCTTCAGTGTCCGCGGTACCGGTCATGCCCGCGAGCTTGTCGTACATACGGAAATAGTTCTGAAAAGTGATGGTAGCCAGGGTCTGGTTTTCGCTTTCGATCTTGACCCCTTCCTTGGCCTCCACCGCCTGGTGCAGACCATCGCTCCAGCGGCGTCCGGGCATGAGACGGCCGGTGAACTCGTCGACAATCATGACCTCGCCGTCCTTGACCACGTAGTCGACATCCTTGCGGAACAGGGCGTGGGCCTTGAGCGCCTGATTGACATGGTGCAGCAGTTCAATGTTGCGAGGCTCGTACAGATTTTCGACCCCGAGAAGTTTCTCCACCTTGGCAACCCCATCCTCAGTCAGAGTGGAGGACTTGGCCTTCTCATCGACGGTGAAATCCCCCGTGTACTCTTTGGTGGTCTGGCCGATCTTGCCGTCACGATGCTCGATGACCTCCCCTTTCTTGAGCATGGGAATCACCCGGTTCACCGTGTAATAGAGCTCACTCGACGCCTCGCTGGGACCGGAGATGATCAGAGGGGTACGCGCCTCGTCGATCAGGATACTGTCAACCTCGTCGACGATGGAGAAATTGAGGTCACGCTGAACATAGTCGTTGAGATCGAACTTCATATTGTCGCGCAGATAATCGAAGCCGAACTCGTTGTTGGTGCCGTAGGTGATGTCGCTGCCGTAGGCCTCCTTGCGCTGGGCATCGGTGAGACCATGAACGATGCAACCTACTGTAAGGCCGAGAAACCGATGGACCTGCCCCATCCATTCCGAGTCGCGTTTGGCGAGATAGTCGTTCACGGTGATGACATGCACGCCACGGCCGCTCAATGCGTTGAGATAGGCCGGAAGCGTTGCAACGAGGGTTTTCCCCTCACCGGTCTTCATCTCGGCAATCTTACCCGAATGAAGCACCATGCCGCCGATCAGCTGCACATCAAAATGGCGCATACCGAGAACACGGCGAGCCGCTTCGCGAACAACCGCGAACGCTTCCGGGAGCAGACCGTCCAGAGTTTCCCCTTGCCCAAGCCGCTGACGGAACTCGACCGTTTTCCCCTTGAGGTCCGCATCGGACAGGGGGGCTATGGCGCTTTCCAGGGCATTGATTTTATCTACAACAAGACGCAGACGTTTGAGTTCGCGTTCATTTTTACTGCCGACAATTTTTTTTACCAGAGAACCGATCATTCAAAGACTCCTCACATATTCAGAGTTCTCTTC
>QKGY01000143.1 GCA_003250235.1 Desulfuromonadaceae bacterium | reverse complement strand
ATGAAAAAGATCGTCTTCAAACTTGGGGAGTTGTCCGGTCCCCGTCATGGAGTCCCTATTTACCATAAAGGGCGGAAGAATTTCAATATATTTATGCCCGGTGGTATGCAGGTCGAGCATGAAGTTGATCAGGGCCCTCTCGAGACGTGCTCCGGCACCCCGATAGAGGGTGAATCGGGCCCCGGTCAGTTTCCCGGCGCATTCGAAATCGAGGATGCCCAGTTGCTCGCCGATCTCCCAATGGGGTTTGGGGGCAAAGGCAAAGGAGGGTTTGGTCCCCCAGGTCCGCACTTCCCGATTATCCTCCTCGGAGGCGCCGATGGGGCAGTCCTCATGGGGTATATTAGGAACCGTCAGCAGCAGCGTCTGAAGACGCTCCTCGACCGTTTTCAGCTCATCGTCAAGGGTCTTAATGCGGGCCGAGACTTCTTTCATGCCGGCAATTTCAGCCTGCACCTGGCTCTTGTCCTTGGTCTTGCCGATAATCGCCGAAACCCGGTTCTTCTCTGCCTTCAGAGACTCAGACTCGCCCAGAAGCTCGCGCCGTTTCTGGTCTAGACTGCGAAAGCCGGAAAGGTCCAGAGCGCCGCCACGGGTAGCCAGACGCCGTTCGGCTTCGTCCAAGTTTTCTCTCAGATAGCGAATATCGAGCATGAAATCACCCCCGTCCAATTCATAAAAAGCCCTTACTTTTAGCACCTCTGACCGGCTCAGTCAAGCGGCTTGCCTCAACGGCTCCCTTTGACCCACCAGTCCCCGTCATCATCGAACCACCAGCGACTCGAATCCGTCGTCCAAATCGTTTCTGCAAGCTGCCTCGCCCCTTCCGTTTTGAGCCGTCGTACCGCGAATGGGTACCACTCGTCGGCATTGCGGTTTCCCAGATCCTTGTACTCCTTGAGGGCCAGAATCATCTCCAGCTGATCAGCATCGTGGGCGATTTGGGATTCAGGGCTCTCCTTGCCACCGAACTCGGTAAGCAGTTGTTTGTACTCGTCGCCAAACGGCAAAGTCCGGGCCAGATCGTCGACTGCTTTTTCCTCGTCGGCTTTGACATACTTTTTGTTCACATAATTGAGATCCCCGATCCGCGCTTCGGGAACGTCGTGAAACAAGCACATCTGGACCACCTTTCCCGTGTCGACATTTTCATCCATTCGTGCCAGGGTGTAGCCGATAATCGCCGTACGGAATGAATGCTCCGCCACCGATTCGGCTCCCGATCCCAGAAACTGAAACCCGGTACGAGGGGTTCGTTTGAGCATGCCGACTTCGAAAAAAAAGTTCGCCAGGTTTTTCATTCCTAATCCTTTCATCTGCTGATCCGGCTCAGCCGAGTCGGATCAGAAACACCCCCGCCAGAATCAGCAGCGCCGCCGAAAAACGAATGCGCCCACAGGTCTCCCCGAGAAACAGCACGCCGATAAGGACACCGATCAGCAGACTGACTTGCCGCACGGGAACGGCATAACTCATCGGTGCCAGTTTGAGTCCATAGCGGAAGGACAAAAAAGAACCCATCATCACCGGTCCCGAGAGCAGCACCAGCGTACGGCTCTGCTGCCACTCCTTCATCACTCTTCCCCGATAGGGGGGTCTCAACAGATTCAGAGTCATCAGCAGCAGCATGAACATGACAAGCAGGTAGGTAAAGTAAAAGGGCGGATAGAGATTGACGCCGGCCTTGTCGACAACGGCGCCCAGAGAGTAGACGAAGCCAGCGGCCAGCGCGGCCTGCACGGTCGGATTGCTCAGGTTGCGGATCGGCCTGACCACCTCGGCCAGGGAAAGCTGTCGCAACTGTACAGCCCAGGCGCCACAAAGCACCAGAAGAATGCCGGCCACCCCTGGAGAGGAGAGTCTCTCGCCCAAGATCCAAACACCCCAAAGGGGGACGTACAGAATGGAGGTCTGGGACAGAGGATAAGTGAGAGACAGGTCGCCCTCTCGATAGGCCCGTCCGTTAAAGAGGTGATACAGCACAAAGCAGACAGAGCCGGCCGCACCGAGCAGCAAAACCGAAAAAGACAACGGTGGAAACGATCCCGGAACCACGAAGAGCAGCAGGTTGAGCAGTCCACCCGACACGACGAACATCCACCAGATAAATACGGTTTTATCCTTGCTGCGCTTGACCAGGAGGTTCCACAGGGCATGCATCAGGGCGGAGAAGACGATAAGACTAAGAGCCAGCGTACTCATCGGGCCATCATACTCCAGACGTCACCCCGGTTAAAGGGGCATGCAAAGGGGAGACAGGATAAGACATTGACAGAAAAGGTCATCTTGCTATGCTCGAAGGTCAGAATCAGCGAACGCTTATTTTTGTGAGGCGAATCTTCTATCAGACGTCCCAGAAAGGGAGGACATATGACGACGGCATCACGCATCGAGAAGGATTCCATGGGGGAAATGTCCGTACCGGCCGATGCTCTGTACGGCGCTCAGACAGCCCGTGCCCTGCACAACTTCCCCGTTTCAGGGTACCGCTTCCCCCGTCCGTTCCTCAAGGCTCTCGGGATGATCAAGGAACGGGCAGCCCGCGTGAACCTCGAACTCGGGCTGCTGGACAACGATCGGGCCATGGCCATCATGGAGGCTGCGGAAGATGTCATCCGCGGAGAGCTGGACAGCCATTTTGTTCTCGACATTTTTCAGACGGGATCGGGAACCAGCACCAACATGAACGCCAACGAGGTGATCGCCAACTGGGCGATCCAGCTCAGCGGCGGCAACATGGGAACCCGCGCCATCCATCCGAACGACCACGTCAACCTGGGTCAGTCCAGCAACGACGTGATTCCCACGACCATCCATATCGCTGCGGCCGTAGAAATCCGCCATAGTCTGATTCCGGCCCTTTTCGCGTTACAGGAAGCCCTTGGGGAAAAGGCCGAGGCCTTCGACGACATCATCAAAATCGGTCGAACGCATCTTCAGGATGCCACCCCCATCCGGATGGGCCAGGTTTTCTCCGGCTATGCCCGACAGATCGCCCTCGCCAACCGCAGACTTGAAATCGCCCTGGAGGGTCTTTTTGAGTTGGCGCTCGGAGGCACGGCGGTCGGAACAGGCATCAATACCCACCCGGAATTCGCCTCACGGGTCATCGCCGGACTGGCAGAGGTGACCGGACTTCCTTTCCGCGAAGCCTCCAATCACTTTGAAGCCCAGGCGGGAAAGGATGCCCTGGTCTATGCCAGCGGAGCCCTTAAAACCTGCGCGGCGGCCCTTTTCAAGATCTGCAACGATATCCGTTTTCTCGGTAGCGGCCCCCGATGCGGTCTGGGAGAATTGATTCTCCCCCCCGTCCAGCCCGGAAGCTCGATCATGCCAGGGAAAGTGAACCCCGTCATGGCCGAAAGCCTCATCCAGGTCTGTGCCCAGGTCATCGGTAACGACAGCGCCATCACCCTCGGTGGTCTTGCCGGCAATTTCGAACTCAACGTCATGATGCCCCTTATGGCTCACAACCTGCTCGAATCCATTTCTCTGCTGACCCGCGGTGTCACCCAGTTCACGAACCTGTGCGTCAAAGGACTCCAGGCCGACCGCCGCCGCTGTGAAGACTCGGTGGAACAAAGTTTGGCAATGGTGACCTCCCTGGCACCGGTCATCGGCTATGACCGGGCCGCCCAGATTGCCAAAAAAGCCCACGAGAACGGCAAATCGGTCAGAGAGATGGCCCTTGAGGAACAGGTTCTGTCGGCAGCAGAACTGGACAGACTCCTCGACCCGCGCCCGATGACCGATCCGGGCATCGCCGCAAAAGAGAACTAGGGCTCCGTAATTTTCGGGTCCGAAGTCAGGCTGCCTTACAAGTCCTCAGGAGGCCATCTCCCAGCACCTCGCGCTGCCAGTTCTTGAGCCCCGGCACCTGACTAAGCGCCCCTTCGGTTTTGGGATTCCTCCGGGCGATTTCTTCCAACACGGCATTATTGATGAGCACACCCGGGTCGATCTCAAGCCTTTCGGCTTCCCGGGTGCGCCACTCCTTCAATCCGGCTACCCGCTTGTCAACCTCTTCATCGCGAACTCTGCGCTCGGAGCGGGGAAAGACAGGCAGATCCTGTTCGGACAGGCCTTTTGCCGTATCAATTGCCGCCAGCATAGCCTTCCCGTAACGATCCACGATTCGCGGTGAAATGCCTTCGATCGCCACCAGCCCCTGCAGGCTCTTTGGGGTGGCTTTGGCCATCTGCAGCAATGACTTGTTTCCCAGCACCTTGAAATGGGGACAGTCCCGTCGCTGTGCCTCACCGTCGCGCCACTGCAGCAGCGATTCCAGGATGGCCAGCTGTCTTCTCGACAAAGCTCCGGCCCCCTTGAATCGCAAAAAAAGAGCCCCACCCGGCTCGGCATGACGCACCTTCTCCAGCAACGAAAATTCTTCCTGAACCCAGGACAACCGCCCTTTCTCCTCGAGCCGTTTTTCCAGAAGCTCTGCCAGCCGATGCAGATGATTCGTGTCTTCTGCGGCATAGCGGATCATTTCCCGGGAAAGGGGGCGCTGTGACCAATCGGCCCGTTGGTACTGTTTGTCCAGTTCCACGCCGAAATATTTGACCAGCACATCGGCGAGTCCGATCTTCTCCTCGCCCAGAAACTGGCTGGCCACCATGGTGTCAAACAGGCCATCGACCTCGAGGGAAAAATCCCGGTACAGGCAACGGATATCGTAATCCGCAGCATGGAATATTTTGCGGATACCGGGATTGGCAAGCACCGGTCTCAGGGGCTCAAGCGTATTCAGAGCCAGAGGGTCCACCAGCATAGTTTCAGCCTCGGTGGTAAACTGCAGCAGACAGACCTTCTCCCGATAGGAGTGCATGGAATCCGCCTCAAGATCCACTGCAATGACCGATTGCCCGGCAAGTCTTTCTGCAAATTTCGTTAGATCCGACGCCTTGGTAATGATGGCAATCGCTTCAGGCTTATCGCTCACGGAGTTACTCCTCATCTTCATTGTTACAGTCTTTTTGCAGCAGACTGACCATTTTCTTGTGCGCCCCGTGCAGAGGCTGGTCACTAAGGGTGTTCTCATCAATCCAGACACCCGCTGCATCTTTTGCTGGGCTTGGCCTAGTGGAGAGGTGTCCGCAAAACGCCACCAGCTCAAGGCGAAAATGGCTGTAAGCATGCCGCACCCGGCCGACCCGGGTCAGAGCAGCCGTCACACCCATTTCGGACAGGACCTCGCTTGCCGCCTGCTCCGGTGTCGTTCCGTCCTCCACAGCCCGATCGGGAAACTCCATGAGTCCGCCCAGAAACCCGTCAAGAGGTCTGCGGCGAATCAGCACTTGTCCGTCGCTCGAAAGATATACGGCTGCTTTCAGCACGACGGGTACCGTTTTTTTCACCCTCTTTCGGGGCAGATCTTGTTCTAGCCCTTTTTCGCGTGCCAGACACAGGGTGTTGACGGGGCATTGCCCGCAGAGAGGTTTTCGCGGGACGCAGACCGTAGCCCCAAGGTCCATGATGGCCTGGGTATAGTCGTGCGTATCGGTTTCCGGAGTCAACCAGTCGGCCCACCTCCAGAACTGGCGCATCGCAGATGAGGTTCCCGGATCCTGCTCATAGGCATACAGCCGGCTCAGAATACGTCTGACGTTGCCATCCAGGATGGGCTCGCGTTTTTCAAAGGCCAGTGCGGCGATGGCCCCCGCCGTGGATCTTCCCACCCCCGGAAGAGAGGCCAGCTCCGCAACCTCTGAGGGGAACGCCCCGTGGTGGCATGCAACAACCTGCCTGGCCGTTGCATGAAGATTTCTTGCCCGAGAATAATAGCCGAGACCGGCCCAAAGACGGATTATCGCGTCGACAGGCGCTGCCGCCAGATCCGAAACGGTAGGGAAATGATCCAGGAATCTCTGGTAATACGGGATGACGGTCGCTACCCCGGTCTGCTGAAGCATGATTTCCGACAACCATATCCGGTAGGGATCCCGGGTGTTGCGCCAGGGGAGATCCCTCCCCTGTTTTCTGTACCAGTCCAGCAGTTTTTCTTTAAAAACCGCTGGCTCCGGACCAACCTCCTCAGACATTGGCATTCCGTTCAGCCTATATCCTTCAGGGCGGCCAGGGTCTTCTCCATTTCGTCTCTTGTGCCGATGGTGATACGCAGCCCGTGGGCCAGCAACGGATCGGAAAAGTATCGCACCAGGATTTTTCTGCCGAACAGGCCCTCATAGACCCTTTTGCCATTGCGATCCGGAGGTGACGCGAACACAAAATTGGTTTGCGACGGGATCAGGGAATATCCGATTCCACGCAACTCGGTTGCAAACCATTCGCGGGTGTCTCGTATCTTTCTGACCGTCTCGGCCAGATAGCGTTGATCTTTCAGCGAGGCACTGGCCGCCACCAGAGCCAGCCGGTCCAGGTGATAGTGGTCCCTGATCTTGTCCAGAGCAGCAATGATCTCCGGTCTTGCCAAGGCCAAACCGAGCCTCATCCCGGCTAGGGCATAGCTCTTGGAGAACGTACGGGTCACCACCACGTTTTCATGTTTCTTCACCAGATCAAGTGCGTTCTGATCGGCAAAATCGACATAGGCCTCATCCACAACCAGCACCCCCGAACAGCGGCTGGCAATCTCGTCGATGTAGGCGATCGAAAATGCAAACCCCAGCGGGGCATTGGGGCTGGTCAGGAAAAAGAGTTTCCCTTCATAACGGGGGGGGAAATCGGCGATGCGAAGGTCCTCCGTGAGGCCGAAGGTTCTAATGCTGGCCCCCTGGATCTGCGCCAGCGTCGCATAGTACGAATAGGATGGATGAATATAGGCGATCTCTTCCCCCTCTCCGGCAAAGGCACGGATCAGGTTGTTGAGCAGTTCGTCGGAACCGTTTGCGGTGATGACCCAGGAAGGATCGAAACCGTACAGCTCCGCGGCATCCTTTCTCGCCTGTCGGCTTGCGGCATCAGGATATTTCCGCAGGGTTTCGCCCGATTCGCCCAACTCGTTTCGAATGGCTTCGGCGACACGTGGAGAGGGGGGGTAGGGATTTTCATTGGTATTGAGTTTGATCCAAGCGGCCTCATCCGGCGGCTGGTATCCCGGCACATACCCTTGCATGTCTTCGATGTTTTTGCGCATGGCACTCATGGGAAACCGATTCCCCTTTCCTCTTAATATTCTTCCAGGATTTCGTATAACGTATTGCGTTTGGCCGGAACAAACCCTGCCTCTTTGGCAAGAGCAATAATCTCCTGTTGAGACATCCGGAACCGCACCCCTGCAGCCGCGACGACGTTTTCCTCAAGCATGGTGCCGCCCAGGTCGTTAGCTCCGAAAAACAAGGACACCTGGGCCATCTTCGCCCCCTGCGTCACCCAGCTCGCCTGGATATTGTCCACGTTGTCGAGAACTATCCGGGAGACGGCCAGCACTTTCAGGTATTCCACCCCGGTAGCAACCTCTCCGCCGAGTTCGGTGTTATCCGGCTGAAAGGTCCAGGGAATAAAGGCGGTAAATCCCTTCGTCTCCTCCTGAATTTCCCGGATGCGGAACAGGTGCTCGACGATATCCTTCGGCTTTTCCCGCGATCCGAACATCATGGTGGCGGTGGTGCGCATTCCCAGACCATGGGCAGTACGCATCACCTCGGCCCAGGACCTCCAGCCGATCTTGTTTGGGGATATTTCCTGGCGCACTTCGTCAACCAGGACCTCAGCACCGCCCCCCGGTACCGAGTCGAGGCCTGCGGCCTGTAGCCGCTCAAGACAGGCAGGCATGCTCAAGCCGGACAAGTTGGCGATGTGGATGACCTCGGCAGGCGACAGGGAATGCACCTGAAGGGTGGGGAATCGTTTCTTGATGGTTCGAAACAGATGTTCAAACCATTCGATGCGCAGTTCCGGGTGAAGCCCTCCCTGCATCAGAAGCTGTGTCCCCCCATGGTCGGCCAGCTCCTGAATTTTATTCAGGATGGTTTCTTCGCTGAGCAGATAGGCATCCGGTGCGCCTGCATCCCGGTAAAACGCGCAGAATCGGCATTTGGACTGGCAGACATTGGTATAGTTCACGTTGCGGTCCACCACAAAGGTGACCCTGCTCTGCGGATGTTTTTCCCAGCGCACGGCATTGGCCAATTTACCGACGGCAATCAGATCGGCCTGCTCCAGCAGAAACAGGGCTTCCTCTCGGCTCAGGGCCTCGCGGCGTTGCCGTTTTTTCTCAATCCTGGCTAGGTCCCCCATTACCCCTCCCCCAATTCCCGGTAAAGGGTATCGCGTTCCACAGGAATTTTCCCTGCTTTGCGAATCATCGATACGATCTGAGTGCGAGCCAGTACTTGCGGAGATTCGGCACCGGCGTCATGGCCGATCTTCTCCTCGACCACCGTTCCGTCCAGGTCATTGACCCCAAAGGCCAGAGACACCTGAGCGATCTTCAACCCCAGCATCACCCAATAGGCTTTGATGTGTTGAAAATTATCCAGGTAGATCCGGCTGATCGCCAGTGTTTTCAGCGCATCCACCCCTCCAACCCCTTTTGCCCCAGGGACCCGCGTGTTGTCCGGCTGAAAGGCCAAAGGAATGAACGCCTGGAACCCACCCGTTTTATCCTGAAGTCGCCTCAGCCGCGAAAGGTGATCCACCCGCGCCGCATGGGATTCCAAGTGTCCGAACAGCATGGTCGCATTGGTTTTGAGCCCCTCGTTATGCACGGTTTCGATGACCTCCAGCCACCGCTCACCAGAGATCTTTTCCGGGCAGATCTTCTGCCGCACTTCCTTATCCAGGATTTCGGCTCCGCCGCCGGGCATTGACCCCAGCCCCGCTGCCTTCAAGGACCGGATTACCTGCTCGACCGGCATTCCCGTGAGCTTGCTGAAGTAATCGATCTCCACCGCTGTGAAGGCCTTCAGGTGCATTCTGGGATGTGCGGCCTTGATACTCCCCAGCATTTCCAGGTAGAAGTCAAAAGGCAGGTCGGGATGAAGCCCGCCAACCATGTGGATTTCCGTTGCGCCTGCCTCATCGGCTTCAGCAACCTTGTCCAGGATCTCGTTCAGCGCCAGGGTATAGCCCCCATCTTCCTCTTCGCTCTTGCTGAACGCGCAGAACGTGCACCGATTGACGCATACATTTGTGTAATTGATATGGCGGTTGACATTAAAATAGACCTTGTCGCCGTTTTGTCTTCGATTGGCAACACCGGCCAACTCGCCGATACCGAGCAGATCATGGCTCTCAAAAAGCGCCAGCGCTTCAGCATCGCTCACACGAGCCCCTGTCTCCACTTTGGCTCGTATCGTCTCAAACAATCTCTGCATCCGCTATGACTCCTGATCGCTCCCCCAGCGGAGGAACAAATTGTGTTCGATGTGCAAGCTGTCCAAGACCTTCCCCACCATGAAGTCGATCTGATCCTCCAGCGTTTTGGGGCGATGATAAAATGCCGGCATCGCCGGTATAATATGAGCCCCTGCACGACTCAGTTTCAGAAGGTTCTCCAGGTGGATGGCATTCAAGGGGGTCTCTCTGGGGACCAGAATCAGATCCCGTCTCTCCTTGAGTACCACATCCGCGACCCTTTCCAGCAGATTTTCACTGATTCCACCCGCCATGCGCGCAAGGCTCCCCATGGAGCAGGGGATCACGACCATAGCGTCCGGCGCCGATGAACCGCTTGCTATGGGGGCAAACATATTCTTCTCATCGTAATAAGCGATTTTTTTCGTACCACCAAAATAGTCGCGGATTAGCGCCTGCATTTCCGCAGGGGACCCTTCCCACTCCAGTCCCGTCTCATACCGCAGCACCTCCAGCCCCGCCTTGGTCAAGATCAGCGAAATCCGGCACCCCGCTTTGACCAGTTCTTCGATGAGGCGAAGTCCGTATATGGATCCGGAGGCTCCGGTTATGGCGACCGCGATGTTTTTCATGGCCTTTCTCTCCCACTCAAACCAGAGCATCCACCAGGGTAAAGGCAAAGATCGTCAGGCTGATATAACCGTTCATATTGAAAAAGGCAGCATCCAGCCGGCTCAGGTCATCTTCTTTGACCAGAAGATGTTCGTAGGTCAACAGCGCTGCAACGACCAAGACTCCCAGCAGGTATATCCATCCCAATCCCGGGATGGTAAGCAGAAGCAGCAGCAGGAACACCATCGTTCCATGAAAAGCCCTTGCCATCAACAGCGAGCGAGGCACACCCAATTTCGCCGGAATGGAATGTAAGCCCTGCTCCTTGTCAAAATCGAGGTCCTGAAGCGCGTACAGGATATCGAAACCGGCCACCCAGAATAGTACGGCCAGGCCGAGTACCACCACCTGCCAACTCAGATCCCCGCGTAAAGCGATCCAGGCGCCGATCGGTGCGGCCGCAAGACAGATGCCGAGAACCACATGAGCTAGGGCGGTAAATCGCTTGCAATAGGAATAGAGCGCGAGAAAAAACAGTGCCACGGGAGACAGCATGAAGCAGAGGGGGTTCAGCATCCACGCCGAAAACAGAAGAAGCAGGAAGGACACCGAAACAAACACCC
Source organism: Desulfuromonadaceae bacterium (assembly GCA_003250235.1). Classification (GTDB taxonomy): domain Bacteria; phylum Desulfobacterota; class Desulfuromonadia; order Desulfuromonadales; family SZUA-540; genus SZUA-540. Next base: position 2,020 of record QKGY01000143.1, on the reverse strand, counting down.
AGGCCTCACGCATGGAGACTTTTCCTGCCGGGATATGACGTTGTTCCGTTCGCGGATTTTTTGCGTCAATCTTCGCATCAATGATACGATTCAACCCCATCGCACCCGATCGGGCTCCCACCATGGCCAAGCAGATCCAAACGACCTGCATCAGCGTCGGTGCCGTGCCATTGACCAGAGACGCCAGAATCGCCCCCATCAATGCAAAAGGAAAGGCAAAGACCGTATGAGAGAATTTGATCATCTCCAGGAACGTTTTCACCTTGAAGAACAACCCTGTATCCGTCATAGAAAACCTTTCAGCCTTAATCGTCGATTACCAAGCTTTTGAGTCTACACCCCTCCCGGACCCGTACACAAGAGGTTTGATACTTCCATGCAATTGTCAAAACACATGTCACAGACACCAATCCGTCAAAATCCGTACTCCTTCCAACGGCGATCCACTATTTTTTCAATTGTCGGATCGGATACCATTTGCCGACGCCGCTCGGTTGAATCCGTGTCATCATTCTGAATCCCGGTTGCATCAATGCCCATCCGCCCCCCGTCGATGATCACGTCTTTATCGAACCGTGCTCTGTTGATAACTCTCCAGAAAAGGGTTGACGTATCGTTCAATGGGGTATTTTCGTCAACGACTACCAATAGCTTGGCCCGCTTAAACCAATTGCCTTCCCAAAGTTGTCGGATAACCTGCCTGCCTTTGCCACATTCCCGCTCCCTGATTCCCACAAAAGTACACGGATGGAAAATGGTCTCCATGGGTTGATACAGGGTCTTTACCTCTGGATGATCCTGCTGGACCAAGGGCAAAAAGATGATTTCCGAGGCCTTCGCCATGAAACAATCCTCCATCGGCGGAGGGCCGACCAGAGTGCATGGATAAAGGGGCTGAACACGTTGGGTTATCCTTTCGACCGAAAATAGAGGAACAGGTTTTGTTGTGTCATAGTACCCGGTGTGGTTTCCGAAAGGACCCTCCAGCATTTCTCGACCGGGCTCTACGTACCCCTCCAGAATCCAGTCGGCACCTACAGGGGCCATCAGGTCGTTTGTCTGGCATGGTGTCATCTGAACAGGCTGTTGTCGCAGGTATGCCGCGAATCGTACCTCATCGACCCCCGAAGGTATGGGTGCGCTAGCGGTATAGAGCAGAGCGGGGTCCCCCCCAAGAACGATGGTTACAGGTGTTCGCAGACCCTGCGCACTGTTTTTCCTATAGTGCTTAGCTCCGTCAGAAAAGGGACCCCAGTGAATACCCGCTGAATTTTTGGAATGAACCTGGATACGGTACATCCCGCAATTGACAACTCCGGTTTCGGGATCTCGCGTATAGACCTGAGGCAGTGTAAAAAAGCGGCCTCCTTCTTCGGGCCAACAGCGCAACGCCGGAATTTCCGTAAGGTCCGGATTCCCGGTCGCAGTCCTATCCTGACATACAGCTGAAGAAATGATTTTCGGGCTAAACACCGGTTGGTTGATCCATTGCCAAAACGTATTGGCTTTTCCGTCAGTGCTTTCAATCCGCCGGCTCAGGTCATCAGAAAGCCTTCGAGCGATTTCTGCCACGTCGTTTGATCCCAGAGCCATGGCCATGCGGGCTTTTGATCCGAACAGATTGATGGCGAGCGGGTACTTAGAGCCTTTGACCCTCTCAAAGATCAACGCTTTGTTGATGGAACACTGCTTATTGACGCGATTGACAATGGCGGCAATTTCGAGATCTGAATCAACCTCGACGCCAATGCGCTGAAGATCGCCTTTGTGTTCAAGATCGTCACAGAATTCGTGAATATCGCTGTATATCATTGGCTTGATCCGTATCGTGCCGCGTAACACTGCTAGTTTTTTTCTTCGTACATCGGCATCGTACCAGAAAATCCTTTTGTGGGGGTAACCGTCCAGGCAAAAAAAAACCCCCGGCTTGCGCCGGGGGTCGTTTCTTCATCTCATCGAATTAAAATGTAGCGAGTTTGGCCAGTTCCATAACCGAGGAAGGAAGAATGCCCAGGTAGAG
>QKGY01000319.1 GCA_003250235.1 Desulfuromonadaceae bacterium | reverse complement strand
AGCAACGAGGCTTCCAGTTCAACCAGCAGCTCATTCGCTTCTTCCCGGAAAGCGGCACGTTGACTTTCGATCATCGACCCTCCGTCACGGTTATTCATGACCGATACCCACCCAGATGCAGTTATCCTCCCGGTCGCTCAAGGGACAGCTGCAGTGCCGATCAAATCCGGCTTCTGTTTTTATCGCATGAAGCCCATCGGGATAAGGCGCTTCTACGGCAAGGGATTTTCCGACAACCAGGGCACTGCGATGAGCGGAGCAGAGCAACTGCAGCCAGGAAAAATCCATCTTTTCCGCTAAGGAGCAGTCAATCCGTACTGTGCTGGCCTGCTTTAAAACTTCCAGCAGGATTTTTTTCATTTCACTGATATTCTGAATGGTCAAAGCGCCCGTTAACTGCAGAACGGTTGACCCGTCTTCCCTGGCAATCGCCCGATACCCTACCTGGCTCATAAAGCCTCCTGCCCGTGAAATTGCCCGCTCTTATCCGATGAGTTTCTTAACGACACCCAGGAGCATCCCGGGATCAAACGGTTTGACCAGCCATCCGGTTGCACCGGCGGCCTTACCTCTGGTTCTGAAACTTTCACCGGCTTCCGTTGTGAGCATGAGAATGGGCGTAAACCGATAACTGGACAAACCCCTTAGCGCTTTGGTCAGGGAAATTCCATCCAGTCCGGGCATGTTAAGGTCCGTAATAACAAGGTCAAAGGCTTGTTTTTGGGCCAGATTCAAGGCCGCTTGACCATCGGGGGCCTCGATCACATCGTATCCCGCCCCTTTCAGGGTGAATCCCACCATCTGTAAAATCGTTCTTGAATCATCCGCGGCCAGTATTTTTTTCATCTGTCACTCCTTTAGCCAAAACACCTCAGAACAGTTCTATTGAACCGGCATCCATTGTTATTTGCGAAACAGGGTTGTGATGGGCGTTTTCCACCAGAGCGGCGGCATCTTTGAGAACCTGTTGAAAGGCCAACAACCGCGCACTGCAGGATTCCATCTGGCTTCCCGTCTGACTGTCGCTGCCTCCGTTCAAAGGCAGTTGTGCAAGATCTTTCATGACGGTCTCAAGCACCTGTATACGGCCGTTGGCATGTCCAAGGACCTGATGCGCCATATCCTGGAACTGCAACGACGTTACGAGGGACCTCACTTCCTGGGTTACGTTTTCGGCGATATCCGAAATTTTCCCTGCGGAGCGGTCAACCTCGGCGTCGAAATCCCGCGTTTTTTGCAGCAGGGTGCTGATACGACCACGGGCATCCGCCACCAGATGCGCATCCTGCTCTGCCATGGTCGTCATCGCCACTCCGGTTCCCCGAAGGCTTTCGGAGATCCCCTTGACAGCGTCCCCGATATGGTCACTGAATCGGTTGGAGCGCTCTGACAGACTGCGAACCTCTTCGGCCACGACCGCAAACCCTTTGCCGGCCTGCCCGGCCCGTGCTGCCTCGATCGCCGCGTTGAGCGCCAGCATATTGGTCTGCCGGGCAATCGTGCGAATTTCACCCAATTGCGTCAGAACAGCGGCGAAGCGGGTATGGGTTTGATTCATCTCTTCGATGACCTTCTCGGCCACCTGGGCGTCTCTTTCCGCCGCCGCCACAAACCCCTGGAGCACTTTTTCGATTTCCGCCAAAAATACCGTCAGGCTCTGCTCCCCTTCACCGCCGTTTTCCGAACCCGTCAGAGACAGGGCGAGATTTTTCTGCTCCCGGGTCTGCTGATCCAACCCTGTGAACCCCTGTACCAAGCGGTTTATCGCATCATCGAGGATTCCCTGCACCTGCGTGTTTTCCGTTTTCATACATGCAAACTGGTCATTGAACGTTGCAGACAGCTCCGAAAACAGATCTTTGGTCTCCCTTTCCAGGGTTTCAACACCTGTACGGAACAGATCCAGTTCCTGCCCCTCTTCGGCGAGGCCCGCAGTTCCTGTTCCGAAAGAAAAAATCCACCATCCCAGTAGCACGGCTAGAGAAAGCCCTGCCGGTCCCCAGGAAGAACTGTTTCCCAGAACAACGATCAGAGAACCATGAACAAGGATCGTTACCCCAAGAAGTACTTTCCGGTATGGTTCCAAAGCCTGGAACCGCTTACCGATGGCAGGCAGAATCCTGAATGCAGCCATGTGCGGAATACGCATGATTTTCTTCACCATAAGACCCCTTTGTTTCGTATCCGTCATGTCAGTGCCTGACCTCACTCGGCCCCATGACCCTGCGAACCAGGCTCACAATCCCCCACATCGGGGCGTCAGGAAGATCCTCACCGCTCATCCCTTCCTCGTGCCAAGTCAGCAACTTCTTCATTCTCCTGGCGGAGTCGAAGACAAGAACAGGCTTCGAGTGCCTTTCACGACAGAGGGCACCCAGCAAGGGAGATTTTTCCAGCAACTCCCAAGCCCCCAAGACAAGGACCATAGACAATTCTTGTGCCTGTTCGGCATAGACGGTGAACCAGTTCACGGCTTCTTCAAGGCAGCTCACGGAATGAACCCTGTACCCGGCAAGCTCCAGCAGAAATCCCGTGGCGTGCATATCATCCTGACTGAGATCGCAAAGAAAGATTGTCTTCAATTCCATACACCATGCTCCGTATCCATAGGCCCATTAACAGACCTTTCGTATACCGCATAAGAGCAAGGGGAGTGCCAGTTCGCTTAAAACTTACAACTTATTGTTTATCAAGAGGATTTGCTTTGGCAGGTTACAAGCAAAGGATAGAACTCAAGTTATTGTTCTCACGGACCAAAACGAAATATTCAATAATTTCAGATAATTAAAGCAAATCAACCTAAGTTGATCATGCAACCTAGGTTGCACCCTTCCAAGAGGGTCTAAGGGCAGTATTTTCAGACATTTAACGAGGGTTTGGTTGAGAATTCCTCGCCCTGGTTACCCAGAGGTAGGCGGAGCGCAGCCTCGACACGTTGCCGCATGGTATCTTTGGATGAATGGCGAAGCTTGGAAAATGAGAGTTGGGAAAGAGACGTGAGTTACACGTGATGAATGGCTTCGATGACTTTAATGATTCGCTACGGTTCTTTTGAGGGAAATCATGGACAACGTACCCGACTCATGCTGGCTGATGGCATCGAAGACCATCGCCGGCACTTCCCGGACATCCCCCTGGAAGAAGCAGGTTGTAAACAGGGATGCGCGAACAGAAAAAAGTCGGACGGATCACGGTCAGCAAGGGAGCGAATCATTTTACCAATTTGGATTTTTCGCTTATCTCTTGGCAAAATCATCTCTCAGGGCTGAAAGTATAGGTCCGACTTACAGGCACCACCGAATCACCGCTGAGGCCAGCTGCTTTGATGGCTTCCTGGGGCATTCCGAAGACCACGCAGCTCGCTTCGTCCTGAGCCAGGTTGCGGGCCCCGACTTCTTTCATCTCCAGCATGCCGCGCGCCCCGTCGTCCCCCATCCCCGTCATGATGACGCCCACCGCATTCTTGCCGGCGTAGCGGGCCGCCGAGCGAAACAGCACATCGACCGACGGGCGATGCCGGCTGACCAGAGGGCCGTCCTTGATCTGCACGTAATAACGGGCACCGCTGCGCTTGAGCAGCATATGGCGATTGCCGGGGGCAATCAGCACATGCCCTCGCAGGATCGAGTCCCCGTCTTTGGCTTCGGCAACCGAGACGGCACACAGGCTGTTGAGCCGGTTGGCAAAATTGGCGGTAAACTGCTCGGGCATATGCTGGACAACAACGACACCGGGGCTGTCCATGGGCAGGGCCTGGAGAAAGACCCGAAGAGCCTCCGTACCCCCGGTAGAGGCCCCGACGACGACCACCTTCTCCGTGGTCTGCAGCATGGCGTTGGAGTTGGGCTTCTGCAGTACGGCATCCGCCGTCAGCTTCGGGGTCACCTTCAGGGTTCGTTCAACGATGCGGTGCAGCTGGGCCGAAGCGGCGGCTTTGACAATGTCACAGATACGAATCCGCGACTCTTCGAGAAACTGCTTGGTCCCCAACCGGGGTTTCTCGATAATCTCTACCGCACCGTATTCGAGCGCCTTGAGGGCCGTCTCCGACCCTTTGCCGGTCAGGCTTGAGCAGATCACCACCGGAATGGGGTGCTGCGACATGATCTTCTGCAAAAAGGTGATGCCGTCCATGCGCGGCATCTCCACATCCAGGGTAATGACGTCGGGAATTTCACTTTGCAGGTGTGTCGCGGCAATGAAGGGGTCGGCGGCCGCCGCCATGATTTCGATGTCCGGGTCGGAGGACAGAAGTTCCGTCAGCGTCTGGCGTACCAGGGCCGAGTCGTCGACAACGAGAACACGGATTTTTTTCTTCATGGGATAACTCCGTTGTTATCTGTCATACCCCTGCGTGAAAATCATTTCGTCCCAAGCCGCTTGAGCCAGACTTCACCTGATTGCGAGTTGAACAGAATCTTGCGCCCCCGGGTTCCGCCGGTATCGGACGAGACGACAGCAAGGCCGGCACCCTCCAAAAAATCGAAGGCCGCCCGGATGTTCTTGGCCCCCACCGTTCCGCTGGTTGAGCGTTCCGCATTGAGAAACATGTCCGCGCCGCCAAACACCTTGACCTCGATCTCCTTGCGGCCGATCTGCTTACTTTCGAATTGCGCCAGCATGTGGGCAAGGGCGCAGTTGACGAACTTGAAGCAGTTGTCCGAAAGGCTTGCGGGCAGAAGGGCATGGCAGATGGCCGCCAGCCCCGTGCGCCGGTTCACAAAGGTGACCGCCACACAGGAGCCCAGCACGGTGGAAACCAGCGCCGGCTCTTTGAGAATGAGCAGCTCGGCCGGCTTGAGGAAGAAGGCGTTGGGCGATCCGGGGGATGTTCTCATCGAACATACCTGTACACGGTGGGTGCCACCTGCTCCAGCGGCACATCGTAGCCGTGAAGGGATTCGGAATGGCCGAGAAAAAGATACCCTCCCGGTTTCAGGTAGCGGCAGAACTTGTTCATCAGCCGCTCCTGCGTCGGCTTGTCGAAATAAATGATCACGTTGCGGCAGAAGATAATGTCCATCGGTTCGGGCCATCCGAATTCCTCGTCCATCAGGTTGAGCCGCCCGAAGGTGA
>QKGY01000265.1 GCA_003250235.1 Desulfuromonadaceae bacterium | reverse complement strand
ACCAGGTGGAAGAGGACGCGAAAACGCTTTGATCCACGTACGCTCACCAATAAAAAAAGGCGGCCCTGAAGCCGCCTTTTTTTATTGGTGATGTGAATGAACCTATTTCAGATACTTGAAGAACTCGCTCTCGGGCGTAAGCACGAACTGCGTCTGATCCTTCATGGTCTTCTTGTAGGCATCCATGGTCCGCACGAACTCGTAAAACTCCGGATCCTGGCTCAGGGCGTCGGCATAGATCCTGGTCGCGACCGCTTCGCCCTCGCCGCGCGCGGACTCCGCAGCGCGTTTGGCGTCGGCCAGAATGACCGTACGCTGTCTGTCGGCCATGGTCGTGATCTTGGCGGCCTCTTCCTTGCCCTCGGAGCGGTACTGTTTGGCCTGGCGCTCGCGCTCGGCCTGCATGCGCCCGTAAATGGCCATCTGGTTTTCCTGCGGCAGGTCTGTCCGCTTGATGCGCACGTCGATGACGCGGATTCCGTACTCGCCCAGCAACACGTTGGACTTGGTCGTCACTTCCTCCATGATGGTGGAACGCTCGACGGCCACGATTTCGGTCAGCGTATAGCGGCCCAAAGCTTCGCGCATCTGCGAGTACACGATGTCGTCGATGCGGGACAATCCGCCCTGAATGTTGCGGACTGTCCGGTAGAACATGAGCGGGTTCTCGATTTCCCAGCGGGAATAATTGTCGACCACCATGTTCTTCTTGTCTCTCGTGATGATCTCAGCCGCCGGGGCGTCATATTCCAGCACCCGGGAATCGAAGAAGATCACATTCTGGATGAAGGGCAGCTTGAAATGCAGGCCCGGACCGTAATCGGCATCGCCGACGGGCTTTCCGAGCTGGAGGAGAATGGCCCTCTCCGTCTGATCAACCACGAACACGCACTGAAGCATGACAAAAACCGCGACAACTACCGCGGCCAGCGTTATCTGTATTGTTCTCATTTCTGGGCCCCTCCTTCTTTGCTCTGTCCGCTCACGCTCGCCTTACCGTTGCGCTGCAGAGGCAGATAGGGGAAGACCCGCTGCATTGAATCATTGGAGATAATGATTTTCTCCACTTCGGGCCTGGAGAGTATTTCTTCCATTGTCTCGAGGTAGAGACGCTTTTTGGTGATGTCCTTGGCCTTGCGATACTCTTCCATCACGGACAGAAATCGGCTGCTGTCGCCTCTGGCCTGCAGGATCTTCGCTTCCTTGTATGCCTCGGCCTGGTTGGTGATGGCCGCAGCCTCGCCGCGGGTGCGGGGCAGCAGGTCATTCTCGTAGGCTTCGGCTTCGTTGATGAAACGGCTCTTGTCCTCCTTGGCGCTGGCGACGTCTTTGAAGGAGTCGATGACCTGCTTGGGCGGATGGACATCCTGCAACTGCACGGCAACAACCCTGATGCCGCTCTTGTAGCTGTCGAGGATCTTTTGCAACAGGTCGCGCGTATCGTTCTGGATGCTCAGCTTGTCGTCGGTAAGGGCCGCGTCGATCTTGTTGTATCCGATGACCTCGCGCATGGCGGCTTCGGCCGCGTCCTTGACGGTCTTGTCCTGATTGGCCACATTGAAGAGGTAATCCTGGGCGTTCTCGATCAGGAACTGCACGATGAACTGCACGTCGACAATATTCTCATCGCCGGTCAGCATCAGAGACTCCTCCGGAACCATGCGGATCTGCATGCCTGTACCGACGGTAAAAGCAGTGCTCCCGCGGAATCCGACCTCAAGACGCTGGATTTTGGTCACCTGCGGCGTCAGCACGGATTCGATAGGGTAGGGAAGGCGGTAATGGGGACCCGGCTCAGTCGTCCTGTCGTAGGCTCCGAAGCGTTTGACGACGCCGACCTCGTCTGGCTGCACGATGTAGATGCCGCTGCCCAGCCACAAGGCCAGCGCGACAAGGACGATCAGACGCCATCCGGGCAGATTCATCTGCTTAAACTGTTTGACTTTTTCGTTCAAATCACCAAGATCCGGACCAGGTATGGGGCCGGACTGCCTCTGCCGTCGTTCTTGTAGTTTTTCCCAATCCCAATTCATAATGATCCTTCGTAAAAGACTCCCACTAAGAGGTCAAGGAAATGAAGAGGATACCGCACTGACCTCGCATATCGTCAACTTATGAGATCACGCAATGAGAGGTATACATGGCCGAAACGGATGTAACGATTTATACAGATGGATCCAGTCTTGGCAATCCAGGACCGGGCGGATGGGGCGCCATTCTGATGTGGGGAGACACCCGCAAGGAGATTAGCAAAGGATACCGCGAAACGACCAATAACCGCATGGAGATCCGCGCGGTCATTCATGCCCTGCTGCTACTCAATCGCCCCTGCAAGGTCCAAGTGCACACGGACTCCCGATATGTCTGCGATGCCGTCTCCAAAAGATGGATCCAGTCATGGATCAAGAAGGGGTGGATCAATGCCGCCAAGAAACCTGTCAAAAACCGGGACCTGTGGGAGAGGCTCATCCCCCTGCTTGAAATGCATCAGGTCACATTGCACTGGGTCAAGGCTCATGACGGTCACCCGGAAAACGAACGATGTGACGAACTGGCCAAGAGAGCCGCCATGTCGGGAAATCAGGTGACTGACGAAGGCTATCTTAAAGGAAACTGAATTCTGTTACCGGGGGGATACCTGACTTTCAGAAACGAAAGCTATCCTCCCTGCCAGACATGGAAGGTAAGGGAACAACGATCTCAACCGAAGAGAATGCCGAAGGATTTGAAAAGCAGGATGATACCGATACCGATCTTGACCGCCAGCCCTAAGGCCTTTCCGACCATTGCCCCCCAGGCCGCCTGACGGGCTTCGTGCAGAGGACGTTTACGCAGCAACTCTGCGCCGAGACAACCGGCATAAGCCCCTCCCACAGCTCCAATCAGGGCTCCGAGACCGAAAAAAAAAGGAGCGCCGAAAATCGCGCCGAAAATCGCACCGGCAATAGCGCCCCAGTTTCCGGAACGGGATGCACCGTACTTTTTGGCGCCAGCGGCTTGCAGGCCGAATTCGACCCCTTCTCCGACGAGACAGGCGACAGCGAACATGACGTATGTTGGAAGCGGAACCGACACTTCGGGATTAAAAACATCCCAGCCCCAGAGCAGAGCAAGTATGATCCAATTTGCAGGAAGACCTAGGAGATGAGTGGCGAAGGCCAGACAGATGAGCAGGGCTGCAGTGACGGAGAAGAAAGTAATCAAAAAAAAGTCCTGGCGACGACCTACTTTCCCACCAGTGGACTGGCAGTATCATTGGCGCTGGAGGTCTTAACTTCCGAGTTCGGAATGGAATCGGGTGTGGCCCCTCCGCCTTGGTCACCAGGACGAAATATATAAGAGAAACAGGCGAAGAGAGAGAGTTAAGACTCACGATCTATTAGTACCGGTCAGCTGAACACATTACTGCGCGTACACTTCCGGCCTATCTACCAGGTGGTCTTCCTGGGATCTTTAGTGTCTTGCGACAAGGGAGAACTTATCTTGTGGCTGGTTTCCCGCTTAGATGCTTTCAGCGGTTATCCATTCCGATCATAGCTACCCTGCTATGCCGCTGGCGCGACAACAGGTCCACTAGGGGATCGTCCATTCCGGTCCTCTCGTACTAGGAACAGACCCACTCAATTCTCCTACGCCCACAGAAGATAGGGACCAAACTGTCTCACGACGTTTTAAACCCAGCTCGCGTACCACTTTAAACGGCGAACAGCCGTACCCTTGGGACCTGCTCCAGCCCCAGGATGTGATGAGCCGACATCGAGGTGCCAAACCGCATCGTCGATGTGAA
>QKGY01000370.1 GCA_003250235.1 Desulfuromonadaceae bacterium | reverse complement strand
CAACCCGGCTGTCCCCTCGTCAAAGGGAACATAGACGGGCTTGAGACCGAGAATCTCCAGAGCCATGGCATGGTCGAAATAATAGGGGGTCTGCACGACCACCTCGTCGCCGGCCTGACAGAGGGTCAGCATCGCCAGCCAGAAAGCCTGGCTCGCTCCGATGGTCAGACACATCCGCTCAGGGGCGATGGTAGCGCCGTACATCCGACCATACCAGCGACCGATCGCCTGACGTACCTCGGGGAGCCCCTCGTCCGGAGAATATTTAGACGTCATGGGCTCGGCAAGGTGTAGAGTCAGGTGGTCGGTCAGTTCCCGCGCCGGGGCATAGTCGGGAATCGCCTGACAAAGATCAACCAGAGGGAAGTCCGCGGGGAAGTGACGCCCCGCGATCCAGCTTTTGACTTCAGAGATCGGCGGGAAGTGAACCCTGGAAATATGGGGGGAAAATGGGAATGCCAAGGAAGGTCTCCTCTCAGGCCTGGCGGATGACTTCAACCAGGAGTTCACTGACCCGTACCATGTCATCGACGCGGACAAACTCTTCCACGGAATGGACCTTGCTCATCCCGGTACCGACGATCACCGTCTCGATCCCCTGACCGTTAAATATATTGGCATCGCTGCCACCCCCGGCACTTTTCACCTCGATCTTGCGTCCCAAAGCCGTCCCGGCGCTTTCCAGCAGCTTCAGGATTGAGGCATCTCTCGGCACCGCCATCAGCGGGTAGTCGGAAACCACTTCGGCATGAATCGCAGCGGCGACCCGCACCCCGTCAATATCCCGCACCAAATCGCGCGAAGCCTCCTTGAAACAGTCCACCATGTGCTCTGTCTGCCGGGTCAGTTTTTCAACATTGTGACTGCGGGCCTCCCCTTCGAGGACGACCTGACGCGGCACGATATTGGTGGCCTGACCGCCGTGTATCGTACCGATGTTCGCCGTGGTCTCCTCGTCGATGCGGCCAAGATGCATGCGGCTGATCGCCAGGGCGCAGACCTCGATGGCGGAGAGCCCCTTCTCCGGCGAGATACCGGCGTGAGCCTCCTGTCCCCGCACTTCGAAGCGGATCTTGTTGGCACAGGGGGCCCGGTGAATGGCCAGATCCACCCCGGAGGTATCCATCGCCAGGGCCCTGCGGGAACGGATTCGGCCATAGTCGAGATTTTTTGCGCCGAGAAGCCCGACTTCCTCGCACACGGTGACAACTACTTCCAGCGGTCCGTGAGGGATCTTCTTTTCCCGAACCACTTCAATCGCCTCGAGGATCTCGGCAATTCCGGCCTTGTCATCGGAACCGAGAATGGTATCCCCGGCACTGGTGAAAATGCCATCCTGAAGCAGGGGTTGAACCCCATCGGCGGGTTCCACCGTATCCATATGTACCGAGAGCATCAACGGGGCAGAAGCGCCCTTCCCCTGAGCGGGAAAAAAAGCAATAAGATTGCCGCTTTCACTCCCGACTCGCGCTCCGGCGCCATCGTCCTGCACGTCGGCCCCCAGTTCCTTGAGTCTTTTGGTCAGATACCGGGAGATGGCCCCTTCCCGGTAAGAAGGGCTGGCAATAGACGCCAGTCTGGTAAATTCATCGGTGAGACGTTGTCGGTTGATCATTTCAGACCTCTCCGGAAAAGTTTCTGCCCGTGAAAACGGGCAACTATATACAAGGCTCTCTAGATTTAGCCTATTCCCCCGTCTCTTTCAAGGGGGTTGACACGTCTAAGGTGCAAAGCGCTACTGGACAAAGGGCATACAAAACTGTTAGGATACGCAGGATTAGCTTTAGAGCGACCCCGCTCAGAAACCGAACGTGTTCCCAGCGTTCCCAAATCATCAAGAGGCTCTTCGTGGATTGTGATTTCAACCCCCCGAAAAATACCGCAACCGGTCGACCCGCAAAAGGACGTAAGCTCTCCGGGATCCTGCTGCTGGTGGCTGTACTTCTGGTGCCCGTTCTTCTGCTGAGCCGACAGACCGTCTCCACCATCGAGGCCCGCACCGAACCAACTCACGACCCGGCCTCTCCGACGATTCCCGATATCCATAAGGAAATCATCGATGGAACCATCAGCGCCGGCGACTCCATCACAACGCTCCTCGGGGAACACCTCTCCCAACTCGATATCCATAATCTGGACCTTAAAAGTCGAGACATCTTTCCGCTTTCGAAGATCTGCGTCGGACAGCCTTACAAACTGACCACGCTGAATGGCGCATTCGAGTCCTTCGAATACGACATCAACTCCGACGAGCAGTTCATCATCCGCCGCGAAGAGGACGACTTTGCCGTCAGCCGCGTCCCCATCGACTATGTCGTTCACACCGAGAAAATTCGCGGAACCATCACCTCCAGCCTGTTCGAGGCCGTTGCCGATATCGGCGAGGGGGCCGATCTGGCCGTCGCCCTCTCCGACATTTTCGCCTGGGACGTGGACTTCATTCGCGACATCCGGGAAGGCGATTCCTTCCAGGCCGTCCTCGAGAAACGTTTTCGAGATGGCAAACCGGCCGGGTACGGGCGTATTCTTGCTGCGGAATTCATCAACCAGGGGGATCGCTACCAAGCCTTCCTGTTTCAGGACGGCAACCAGAACCCTTCCTATTACGATGCCGAAGGCAAAAGTGTCCGCAAAGCGTTCCTGAAAGCGCCCCTCTCCTTTACCCGCATTTCTTCCGGCTTCACGACACGCCGGCTTCATCCGATCACCAAAACCTATAAGGCCCATCCCGCCATCGATTACGCCGCCCCCATAGGAACGCCCATCAAATCCGTCGGCGACGGCACGGTCGTGCAGGCCACATACAACAAATACAACGGCAATTTTGTCCGCATCCGCCATAACAGCACCTACGAAACGCTCTACAACCACATGAGCAAGTTCGGACGAGGTATCCGCAGCGGTAAAAAAGTGACCCAGGGCCAGATTATCGGCTATGTCGGCAGCACCGGTCTTTCAACGGGCCCTCACCTGGATTTCCGCATGTACAAAAACGGTTCTCCGGTAAATCCCTACAAGATCAAGACACCGGCCTCCGCCCCGGTCTCAACCGCCAACATGGAGAGCTTTCGCCTCGCCATTGCTCCAAAGTTGGCTCTTTTTGAAAACAGGGAAGTCCTGCAGGCTCGAACCGTCCAACCCTCCGAGGCGGAAGCAAGCCCCGACACGGGGAAAAACTGAATTTTCTTCGCCGCCCACGGATATTGCCCGGGCATACTTCCCGGGCTGTCCGAAAACCTCTTAACGGCCTTTTGATTCTGTTATGAAAATTCGCCTTGGAGATCTGTTTGTCCGGGATAAACTGCTGACTGATAATCAGCTGGAGGAAGCCCTTAAATACCAGGTGCTCTACGGGGGAAAACTCGGC
>QKGY01000130.1 GCA_003250235.1 Desulfuromonadaceae bacterium | reverse complement strand
ACGAGCTCTTCCAGCAGGGCCTTGGCTGTCTTGAGATCCGCCGTGTCGAACCCTTCGGTGAACCAGCCATACACCTCCGCCAGCAGCTCCCGGGCCTCATCCCGCCTGCCCTGCTGCTGCCACAGCCGACCCAGGCTGATGACCGCCTGCAGTTCCAGCGATTTCGCTTTTTGCTGACGGGCAACGTCGACCGCGCGGGTGAAACAGGCCTCGGCTTCCGCCGTCTTTTCCCTTTGGACTTCCGCTTTTTGCAATCGGCTTGTCTGCCCGAGCAGGAGTTTCCCCTTGATGTGGGAAAGCATCGCGTCGTATCGCCGTTCCCCGGTTTTGTCCACGGTGGCCTGCGCCTCGGAAAGCGATGTCAACCCCTCCTCGACCTGCCCTGCGCCCACCTGCAGCTCCGCCAACACGGCAAGGAGCATGGGATGTCCACTCACGGCCCCCGTTGCCCGATAGGCATCCATGCTTCGATGGATCTGCGCGATTCCCTCCGCGATCTCTATTTTTCCTTGCGCAAGGAGCATGAGACTCCGTACGATCGTACCGCCTGCCACAAAGACCGGAAATCCGTGCTCTAGGGAAAGCGCAAGCATCTCCTCGTTATGGGGATGGACCAGGGCATGCTCCCCGCGATACCCGTGGACGGCGGCGACAAAGAACAGTGCGTACGCCAAGGTGAAGGGATGGGACAGTTCCCTGGCCATGGTGAGGGCCTCCTGGACTTTCTGAAAAGCCTGATCGGGGTACCCCAGGTGCCACAGGCTTAAGGCCGAACAGCCCAGGCTGATGACCCGACCGTCCTGCACGGAAGAAACCGCATCGGGAGAGGAGAGCAGTTGTCGGGTGAACAGGGCGAATGCCTGCTCGAGATGCTCCCTGGCCGGGGCGAACTCCCCCATAGCGAAGAAAACCTGTCCCAGCCCATGGTGCGCCTGCGCAAGAATCGCGGGATCCTGGTTCTTTTTCCCAAGCGCAAACATCTGATCCGCCATCTCGCGGGCTGTGGATAACTCAGCCCGGCCAAGATGATAGATCCATAAGCCGCCCAGCACCCGGGGTAGCTGCGGTGCGTCGTCCATTTGTCGACACAACGCTCGCGCGCGGGCGTAAGCCGTTCCGACTTCCGGAGTCGCGTAGCCCTTGGCCGCCATGTAGGTCAATCCGAGGTTGGTCTGCAGATCCACCTCCTGGAGGGCACGTTCCACGGTGTCGGGGAGCTGGCCCGACATCTTGATTCCTCTCGTGAGGTGGGTGATCGCCTCCTGGTAGGCGCTTCGCTGTCGTGCATTCTCCCCCGCATGCAGCAGGTACGGAACCGCCCGGGGAGCGTTCCGCCCACGCACGAAATGCTCAGCCAATCCCGCGGCGATCTCCCGGGCCTTCCCGCCATGCCCCGATTCCAGGCGCATCCCGATCTGCCGATGCAACCGCATCCTCTGCCCTGCCGGTATCCGGTTGTACAGCACCTCCCGATGCAGGGCGTGGAGGAACCGATACCGCGCGGCGACCGTCCCATCCGGCCAGGCTTCTGAACCGAGCGCCTGCACAAACTGCGCGCGGCGGGCCAAGGTTTCGCAGCGCGCCTCGACAGATTCCGCCTCAAGCTCGACTCCGGCGGCGACCGCCGCCGCCGAGAACTCCGCGCCTACCACACTGGCCGCTTCCAGGATCGTCTGGTCCTCGGGAGCCACATTTTCCAGGTGCAATTCGATCAACTGCCGCAGGCCCTCCGGCACCAAAGCGGCCATCGCCTCGAGTCCTCCGGGCAGTTCCCAGCCCGCAGTGCCCTCCATGAGCTTCCCCTCCCGCACGAGGGTGTTGACCAGCGTCACGAGGAATAGTGGATTCCCGTCTGTGCGTTGGTGCAGCATTTGCGCCAATCCGGCAGGGATCTCGCGGCCCGGGCACCTCCCGGCCAGATAGGCCATCACTGCATCTTCGGAGAGATAGTCGAGCAGCAGCTCTTCGCACTGCCCGCGGCCCTTGAGTTCCTGGGTGAGGGTTCGCAAGGGATGGGCTGCCAGGATCGCTTCTACAGGCCGATACGTCCCCAGCACCAGCAGCCGGGCCGCCTCCCGGCGCCTTGCCACGTACGAAAGCCACGCCAGCGTGGACGCGTCGCTCCAATGCAGATCTTCCAGGACCAGCAACAGGGGGCGCTCGGCCGTAAGCTGTTCCACGGCCTCGGCCAGCTCCCGCAGCATCCGCGCCTGCGTCGTCCCGCTCTCCGCGTGTTGCAGTGCCACCCGTTCGGCCTCACCTTGCAGGGCGGGCATCTGCATCAGCCAGCTTGGCGCCTGCCGCCGCAGGAGGGCAAGGAGCTGCCCCCCCTCAGGTCCCCGGCACATCCGTCCCAACGCTTCCAGCAGGGGCATATAAGCTTCCCCCGCTCCATACTGGTCTACGCACTGCCCGTGTCCGATCCATAGGGTCTCTTCGTTTTCCACCTGCGCCATGAAGGCGTCCACCAGGGTCGTCTTGCCGATCCCTGCCTCTCCGATGATGAACCCTACCCGGCGCACACCCGTAAGCGCGGTGTCAAACCATTGGTGCAATCGGGCCAGCTCGATCTCCCGGCCGACCAGTGGGGGCGTAGGAAAAACGAAGGGCAGCGGACTTCGGGGGACAAAACCCGGAGGTGAACGAGTAGCGGCACCGGCCTTTTGCTGCTCCTGCGACCGGTCGACTGTCGTGACCTTCGCTATGAACCGATACCCCCGCCCCCGTACCGTCTCGATGAACTGCGGAGACTGTGCATCGTCCTCCAGCGCCTGGCGCAGCTCGCGAATACACACGGTCATCGCGGCCTCGCTCACGTTCGTGTCCGGCCACACCGCATTCAGCAGAGCGTCTTTGGTCACGAGCTTCGCGGGGTGCTCCGCAAGGTAGCGAAGCACGGAAAATGCCTTGTTCGTCAGGCGGACAACATCTTCTCCACGCCACAGCCGCTCGTCGGCGATGTCGATCCGAAACGGTTCAAATATAAGGATTTTGGCGTCTCGCACGGTCCGCTCCCCGCGGGATCGTGAGAACCAATCAGTGGGGTCTCACGAAGATCTTATGAAGATCTTTTCCCCATCTCAAGCAGTCTTTTCTCCCCGGCCGTATTTTCATTCCAACAACGGGGGCGGAAAGAACCCCCGACTTTGAACCCGAAGGAGAAGATCATGCAACCACCGGCAGCCAGCGGTTCCCCATTATCGGTTCACCGGGCATTCGTGGTGCAGTTCCGGGCCGAGTCCGATGCGGCACGCGGGCGCGTCGTAGGTCGCATCGAGCACGTGGCGTCCCGGCAAACGGCTTCCTTCCAGTCGTGGGCGGAGATGCAGGCGTTCATGGCGCAGATCCTGATCCAGGGCCAGGCGGAGCCTCCGGAGG
>QKGY01000078.1 GCA_003250235.1 Desulfuromonadaceae bacterium | reverse complement strand
CCCCTCAGCCAGAATATATTCGGCACTCATAAGGAACTCCTGGATGGTTGTCGCCATGCCACGCTTCAGCAGGACCGGCTTGTCCATTCTTCCCAGCATCTTAAGCAGAGCGAAGTTCTGCACGTTACGGGCCCCGACCTGCATAATGTCGGAGTAGCGCGCCACCAGGTCCACGTCCCTGGGGTTCACGACTTCGGTGACGATGGGCAAGCCGGTTTCCTGACGCGCCAGAGCCAGAAGCTTGAGGCCGTCCTCTTCCATCCCCTGGAAGGAATAGGGGCTGGTTCTGGGTTTGAAGGCCCCACCACGAAGAACCTGGGCTCCCGATGCCTTAACGGCTCGGGCGGTTTCAACGATCTGCTCTTCGCTCTCAACGGAACAGGGGCCGGCCATAACCACCAGGGTTCCTCCTCCAATGGTAACTCCGGGAGCCAGTTCTATCGCACTGGGGGTCGGACAGACCTCGCGGCTGGCCAGTTTGTACGGTTTCAGAATGGGTACGACGCTTTCGACCCCGGGCATCGATTCCAGAGTCTGAAGGACCGATTTCCCCCTTTCGTCGCCAACGGCGCCGATGACATTGCGGGTTTCTCCGTGAATGACATGCGGCTTGTACCCCAGTTCCTTGATTCTCTTTTTCACCTCTGCGAGTTCCTCTTTGCCGACATTCTGTTTCATGACGATGATCATTTCCTTCTCCTTGTGTTTGTGATCGTTTTCCGCGATTAAAGAAAAAGGCCTTCGGGGTTTCCCGATGGCCTTTTCTGTCAATCACAAACAAAAAGACCATGCATGGGAAGAACCTCTTAGCCGGTCTGCCCATGGTCTGTGGTGGTTTGTCGCTGTACCCCTTCTTACGCCAGCAAACCTCTACCTTGGGCAGACGGCCTAAAATAAAAGCCGTACCAAAAGTAAAAGCTGCTAAAGAATGCGTAGAAAGCGGTCATGTGAATCTCCAAAAACTGGCCTCAATCTTTATCAGTATTTTTTCACTTTCGCAAGCTTTAGTTTTTTGAAGCGCTATTTTCGGATTTTTTGCGGCTTCGCTGCAGGGTTTCCACAAACCGACTGACCCAGCGATGCACGTCGTTACGACGGATATCCGCCCTTAAGGCCCACATGCGCCGATGCCGTTCCGACGGCGACATGGTGAATGCGCGGTAAATCGCGTCCGCAGTACCCTCGATATCGTAGGGATTCACCAACAGAGCCTGTTTGCCCATCTGATCGGCTGCTCCGGCAAATTCGCTCAGTATCAGGACGCCATTGTTGTTGATCGAACTGGCGCAATACTCTTTGGCCACCAGATTCATCCCATCACGCAGGGGCGTTATGAAAGCAATCTCCGAAGCCCGGTAATGGGCAAGCAGCTGAACTCTATCCAGGCTTCGGTAGACATAATGGACCGGAATCCATCCATATTCGGAAAACCTGGCATTGATGCGCCCCGTCAACTGGTCCAACTGCCCTTTGAGGTCCCGATAGTCCGGCACCATAGTACGACTGGGAACCACGACCTGAAGAAGGGATATTTTTTGCTTCAACTCCGGATACTTCTCCAGGGCCCGTTCGTAGGCCAGCAAACGTTCAGGAATTCCCTTGGTATAGTCGAGCCTGTCAATGCCGAGGAGCAACTGGCGCTCCTGAAGGTTCTCATGCAGAAACCAGGCAGCCTCCTCCACCTCCTTCGAGGCCGCAGCGTCGTTGAACTCATTGAAATCGATGCTGATCGGATAATGACCGATGCGAACCTCTCTCGCTCCGTACCGCAGCGTCGTATGGCGCCGGTGCCGGCGCACCACCTCGGTATCCGGGACAAGGCTGATGACACAGTGGATAAAATTACGTCGGTCCTGCAGGGTCTGAAAACCCAGCAGATCGTATTCCATCAGGCCGCGGATCAACTCCCGTCCCCAGGGAAGACGCCTGAAAAGATCGAGGGAAGGGAAGGGGATATGGTGAAAATACCCCACGGTCTGGGTCACCCCGTGCGCTCTCAGGCAGGATCCCACAAGGGTCAGCTGGTAGTCATGGACCCAGAGGATGTCTGCAGGCTCGCAGACTTCGATGATCGCCTGTGCAAAGCGTTCGTTGACCTGCACATAGGTTTTCCAGTTATCCAGACTGAAGTTGCAGTTGCCGAGAAGATCGTGGAAGAGCGGCCAAAGGGTTTCGTTGGAAAATCCCCAATAATAACGTTCCACCTCTTCTTCGGTCAGGGGAACCGGATGCAGACGATATCCCTCCTCTTGTCCGAACCGGGCAAAAAGCTCCTGCAAAGGCGCCTCGTCGCCACATCCGGGCCAGCCGATCCAAAGACCTCTGTTTTGCTTCATGACTGGAGCCAGGGCCGTCACCAGCCCCCCGGACCCGGGGGAAATCTTCCAGCCCTCCTCTGTCGAGGAGACAACGATGGGAAGTCGGTTGGAAACAACGATCAGGCGACTCGAAAGCGTATTCATCTTTCCCCCTTGTCCTTACCTGAGCGCACGCAACCTGCCCCTCGCCACTTTCGGACGCTTGCGGACAAAAATACCACGGCGATCAGCTACCGACCTCAATGCGTTCCTGACTGCCGGAAAGAAGGCTGTTCATCAGGGTCAGGTACTCTCTGAGGTGACGGGTGATCAGGTAGTTCTCTTTGACAAACCGCCTGGCCCGGGCCCCGATTTCTTCCAGAACGTCCCGGCGATGCAGCAAGTAACGGATTCGCAGGGCCGCTCCTTCCGGGGTGTGAACCAGAAATCCGGTGTAGTGGTTGATCACCTGCAGCCGGATGCCGCCGGTGTCTCCGCCGATCACCGGCTTTCCTTTCCACATCCCTTCGGATACGGTCAGTCCGAAACCTTCCTTGATCGACTTCTGCATCACGATATCCGCCGTTCGCTGCAGGGCATTGATGGTCCGATGAGCATCGGCCGGCAGAAGCAGCACGTGAATATTGGGGTCCCCGTTCGCCGCCTGGCGAACCTCTCTTAAGACCGCTTCTCCTTCGGGATCGTCGCTTGCGCCCCCTCCGGCCAGAACAAGCTGAAGAGGGGTCAGCTTGCTGGCCAGTTTGTAAGCCTCGATGACCCCAAGCGGATCTTTGAAACGATCATACCGGGAAACCTGCAGAACGATAGGCACCTCGGGGTTGAGACCGAACTCCTGACAGACGGACTGGATCTCCCGCTCCGGGAGATCGCGATTCTTGTCGCTCAGAGGATCGATGCTCGGCGCAATGATGTATTGAGGGTGAGGGAGTTTTTGCGCAAATTCCGGCAGAGAAAAGATGCTGGCATCATACGGAGTGACCCATTGTTTCAGGTACTTCCACACCGGTCGGTACGGATGACTGGCATCAATGTGGCATCGCCACACCCACCTCCCTTTTCGTTCCGGCATCTGGGCGAGAAGGGGCGCCGGCTGAGGATCATGAATAAAGACCACATCCGCATCCACCAGCTTCTGCCTAAGGTCCTCGGCGTTTCGTTGGTTGGTTTCCTCGTACGCTCTGAGCAGCCCATCGGGGATACTTTGCGGAACGCCCTGCAAGGCATTATGAAACCCCTTGGTACACTGGTAAAAACGGGACTCTCCCGTGATCACCTCCCAGGTCGCATTTATACCCAGCGCCTGTTTCAAGGGGATAAGCTTGTGCAGGATTTCGGCAACCCCGCCCCCCTCCCGAGTGGAATTGACATGAACCACCCGAGCCCCTCTCAGCGGTTTGGAAAGCTGTTGCAGATGACTGATCACCTCGTCACCGACCACAGCCTTGTATTCCTCGATAATCCCTTTCACCGTTTTGTTCGTAGCCTTTGCCATCAGCGTTTCTCCCCATCGAAGCAATCCCTGAATATCGCCGTAACGATCTTCCTCAGTTCCTTGAGGGATGAAAAATAGGGATCCACGCAGCACAGCTTTTGTCCCAGCTCGCGATAGCACTCACCGAGCCCACTGAGCCAAACGGTGAAATCATTACAGCGATTTTCCGTACGTCCCTGGGCATCGATGAAATGATAGTAGATGCTGCCCGTTGACAGGGTGGGGAATACCGGGAGAAGTTCCTCGGGGTCCGTAAACCGCCTGCCGGTATCGAAAATCACGATATGCGAGCGCAGGAAATAAAACTGCTGGTCCGCCTTCGCCCAGGGGACCAGTTCACTCTCATCCAGTCGCTGCTCGACCACATCCACGACCTCCTGCCTCAACGCCTCCAAATCAGGGTAATCCGTTGGGATGACCATGCTCAAACGTTCTGCAAGCGGCTTGTCATGGAGGCCATGATAGGCCCAGGAGGCAAAGTCGTTATTGTATTCGGGTTCGTCAAACGTGGGCGTCAGAAGGCGTCCCCAGAAATGGTGGATAAAGCTGTCCAGAGAAGCGTTTTGCAGTCCTTCGGCAAACTCCCTCAGATTCTGGGCCTTGGTGCCCGTTGCCAAGGTGATCAGCGCACAATCCTTGAGAGCAAAGGGGCTTGTCGGGGACGCCAAATTCGAAGCGGCAATCATTCCAACCTCCCGTCTTTGAAGTTATCTATTTGAACTTAAAGGGGTTTTTATTTATATCACAAACTTTCCGAGGTGCAACCCGGCTCCCGGACTCACACCCATGAGTCACCGTAATAATTTTACTTGACAGACATCTGCGATTTGGCTATAAACGGGCTTCACCGCGCCCAGGTAGCTCAGTCGGTAGAGCAGAGGACTGAAAATCCTCGTGTCGGCAGTTCGATTCTGTCCCTGGGCACCAGAGAAATCAAGGGCTTGCGATAAAAATCGCAAGCCCTTTTTCTTTGCTCAAATCACGACAATTGACTACGTTTAAAATTTGCCTCGGCGGTCCATTCCGCCAAGTTAACGACTGCATAACCGTGCCGTCCGGTACGGTATCCGCAACAACGTTACCCCCGTCCCCCGAAGCTTCGCCCTTGGCATCGACCTGTCTGAGCTCTTGACAATAGCGATATAACCATTTAAATATTTTATCTCGTGTGTGGTTTATAACCGGTTCACTACAAGGAGGATACAACACCATGAAAAGAACTCTCGTCGTTTCTTTGGCTGTACTGGTTCTAACGGCTGGGGCCGCTTTTGCCGGACAGGCTGACAAAAACTGCGGCTGCGGCCTCGGCACCATTCTGTGGGAAGGGAAAGCGGACGGTTCGGTTATCTCCCAGTCCCTTCAGGCAACCACCAACGGCACTTTCGGCAACCAGACTTTTGGCATCACCTCTGGGACCCTGGGCTGCGAGCAGCCGGCCAACATCATCAAAAACGATCGCGCTCTGGCTTTCACCCGCGATAACCTCGACCTGCTGGCCCGTGACATCGCTGCCGGCAATGGCGAAACCCTGGAAACCCTTGCCGAGCTTCTCGAAATTCCCGCTGCCGACCGCGGTGAGGCCTTCAGCCGCCTTCAGAACAATTTCAACAACATTTTTATCAACGGTGAGGACAGCAGCGCCGAGGTAATCGACCGTATCATCACCATTGTCGGTTAATGCGTCTGTTCTTTACCCGCATACGAAACACTCAGGTGATCCGCAGGCCCGGGGAGAAATTTTTCCCGGGCCTCGCTGTTTTCCTGTGGATATTGCTGCTCGCTTTTCCCGCTCACGCCAGTAGCCCTTCCACAGCACAGGAGCTCATCGAGCGCGCTCAGGCGTTGGATCTTCAATCCGACCGCTACTGGCACACGCTGCTTCACTATAAAAACACCTTCCATGGCCTTGTCAGTCTGATCGACGACCCGAAATTCTTTCTGGCCGAGAACGGAAAGCACGATCCGGAGGCGGAACTCGAAGCTACCCTCAAAGCGTTTTTCGACTCACCGCAGACCGGTGACCAATCGGCCCGGTGCCGGTTTCCGGCCCGATACGAGTGGTTGACCAAGCAGCTCGACTTTGCCGGAGATGACATCGGTGCCTCCTGCAGCGAATTTCAGCAGGCCCTGAAAGAGGTCGATCCGCGTTCTGCCGTTCTGATCTTTCCCGGCACGCATAATAACAGTCCCGCCTCCATGTTCGGCCATACCCTGATCAACATCGAAGGGCCTTACAAAAGCAAGCTCCTCTCCTACGCGGTCAACTACTCGGCCTTCACCGACGAAACCAACGGGTTTGCCTATGCCGTCAAGGGCATTTTCGGGCTCTACCGAGGGTATTTCTCGATCCTCCCGTATTATCAGAAGCTCCGGGAATATGCCGATCTCGAACGTCGCGACGTGTGGGAATATCCTCTCAATCTCAGTGCCGAGGAAACCCGGCGGATGTTTCTTCACATCTGGGAGCTTCGCGACATCTATTCGGATTATTTTTTCTTCGACGAAAACTGTGCCTATCAGCTGCTGTTTCTTCTTGAAGCGGCGAGGCCCTCTTTGGACCTGACCGATCAGACCCGGCCTTGGGTAATCCCCATCGATACGGTCAGAATCGTCCGCGAGGCCGGGCTCATCGACTCAAGCAATTACCGCCCATCCAAAGCGACCCGTATTGCCCGTATCGCCTCGCAGATGAACGAGGCCGAGCAGAATACGGCCCTGGCGATTCTTGACGGGGCTCTCAATCCCGATCAGCTATCGGAAACACCCCTCACGCGCGAAGGACAGATTCGCGTTCTGGACCTGGCCACCGAATCTGTCGAATTCAGCTATTTCAAGAAGCGGCTCACCCAGGCCGACTATCGTACCCGCTATCTGTCGCTGCTTCGCGAGAGAAGCCTGTTGGGGACCCGGGAAGATGACATGGACTGGGAGGAACCGGTACGCCCGGATTTCGGCCATGGATCGAACCGGCTGAGCCTTGGTGCCGGTTGGCGCAAGGGGGAGTTGTTCGAGCAGTTTAAAATCCGGCCGGCCTACCACAACCTTCTCGATGCCGATTCCGGATACATTCGCGGATCTCAGATTGATTTTGCCGACCTGGTCCTGCGCTATTACTCCGGCAGAAATTCTTTCCAGCTGTACAACCTCAACCTGATCGACATTGTTTCCCTTTCCCCGAGAACCCGTTTCTTCAAACCGATTTCCTGGAAGGTCAGAACTGGCGTAAAACAGCGCCCGGGCGATGACGGAAAAGATCATCCCGTCTACGAACTGTCTCCTGGGGGCGGTTTTTGTTACGGGAATGATACGGTCCTTTTCTATGGCATGGCGGAGACGGAGCTCCTGGTATCGGGTCGATTCCGGGACAGTTTTTCTTTTGGGGGAGGCGGTTCGATCGGGACTCTAGTGAATGTCAAAGACCGATGGAAGACCTCTATTTCCGGCCGCCATCTCTGGTACGAGCTGGGTGAGCGCCATCGGGGCACCGAGATAAAACTGGGGCAAACACTGGTGACGGGAGCTTCGAGCAGCCTTATCCTCGAAGTCACGCGACAGCGCATTTATAACCACGACGTCACCGACACCTCGCTGAGCTGGAACCTCTTCTGGTAAAAAACATCAAGAATCCAGAGCTGTTATTTCCGTCGGCACGACACGATGAAAGATGGCTCGCCATTCCGGTCTCTTCTCGATCCTGACCAACCCTTTTTCTCTTCAAACTCATTTGTCTCGGGTACTGTAAAAGTCATGACTCCCTTCTCTTTTGGGGTTCTTTTCCCGCCGGAGTTATGGCATGATAGGTTGATCTTGAGTTAAATGCTGAGAAATACCTCTTCCTCAAAATCTTCTTCCGATCTGCCCGCTCGTTAGAAACTTTGATTATGCCGATTTCTTCTGCATCGCAAAACAACAAAGCCCGTTTTCATGTAGGTTTTGCTCTCGCGGGTGGCCTACTCTTTCTGGGGCTTACCTTATTGCATGAAATCCTCTTCCACAGCACCCCCCTTCGCCCCCAACATCTCGGTTTTTCCATCCTGATAGGCATATGTCTCGGCCTTATCGTCGGGTACGGGTACTTTCGCTCCCGTCAATCTTTAAAGGCCCTCCAGGAAAGAGAGCAGCGCTTTCGGGACCTGTTTGAGAACGCCAGCGATCTGATCCAGTGCATCGGAGCGGACGGCCGAATCCTTTACACCAATAGAGCCTGGCGCGAGGCTCTTGGCTATCAGGAAGACGACATCCCCCACCTCCACATGACGGACTTCATCCACAGCGACTGCCATGATCATTGCCTGGGCATCTTTCAAAACATGCAGGAAGGGCAAACGGAAGAGTGCATGGAACTTAAATTTCTGACTAAGGACGGTCGGACGCTTTCTGTGGAGGGAAACTGCAATTTCCGTTTTGAAAACGGCTGCGCCGTTTCTTCGCGGGGGATTTTCAGGGATGTCACCGTTCGAAAGGAAATTGAGAATGCCCTACGTGACAGCGAGGAGTCGCTGAAACGATCGCTTGAATTCACCAAAACGGTTCTTGACAGCATGAACGATGGCGTCGCCATCATTGATGTCGAAGACAACCTGATCCTTGGCGCCAACTCGGTCCTGCTTGCAAATTTAGACAAGCAGGAGGTGGATCTTCTCGGCAAGAAATGCCATGAGATCCTCTGCCAAAGAGGCTCCCTCCATAGAACCAGTGAAAATCCCTGTCCTCTGCCCCACACGTTAGCAACCGGCGAGCACAGCGTTGTCGAGCACAAGGTTCAGGATCACCGTGGCAACATCCATTACCTGGAGGTTTCCGTCTCTCCGGTTCGCGATGCACAAGGAAAGATCGTTCACGCCGTCCATGTCACCAAAGACATCACCAAGCGTAAGTTGGCCGAGCTTGAAGTAAAAAAACTCGCATACTTCGACTCCCTCACCGGCTTGCCCAACCGCATGCTGCTCCTTGACCGACTGAGTCAGGCGCTCGCCAGGGCCAAACGGGACGACACCTTGGTCGGCGTCCTGTTTCTCGATCTGGACGGGTTCAAGGCCATCAATGACACTCTCGGTCACGAAAAAGGCGATCGAGTGCTCAAAGAAGTCGCCCAACGACTTAAAAATTGCGTTCGGGATACCGACACCGTAGGCCGGCTGGCAGGAGATGAATTTGTAGTGATCGTCGCCGGCATTCACGACGTATCCACGATCAACGCGATCGCGGACAAGATCTCCCTCGAACTTTCCCTCCCCATTCACCTGGATGGGAAAATTCTCGTGGCCAGACCCAGCATCGGAGCCGCCGTATTCCCCCAGCATGGCCCCAATGTCGGTACGTTGCTGCGCCATGCCGATGAGGCCATGTATCGGGCCAAAGAAAAAGGGGAGGGGCGAGTCCTCTTTTACGAAACCCCCGCCGCCTGATTTCCGCTGCCGGAAACCTCCTGCGACCGGCCGCTTTACAAGCCCGTGGCAGCTGTTAAGATGAGTCTAAACCCCAAGGAAAGGGAGGGACTCTTCATGACGTATGGAGCGGATCGCATATACAAGAAGGTCGAGATCATCGGCGTTTCCAGCGAAAGCATCGAAGGAGCGATACAGGCGGCGGTCAGTCGCGCCCAACACTCGCTGGAGCGGCTGTCCTGGTTCGAGGTTCAGGATATCCGCGGACACGTTTCTGCCGAAGGCAAGGTCAGTGAATATCAAGTGGTTTTGAAGGTCGCGTTCGAGCTCAAGTAGGGTCAGCTGAAGAACAATTTGAGGGCAAAGACAAACACGGTCAGGGTCACGACTTTCTTAATCCAGTCGTGGCCCTTTTTTACCGCCACATGGGTGGCCACCCAGCCTCCGATCGAATTGCCTGCGGCCAGGGAGAGCCCCAGACCGTAGTTGACCTGCCCATGAAGCATAAAGATAGCCAGGGCAACGATCGTGAAACAGAAAATCACGATGACCTTGATCGCATTGATGCGTACCAGATCGAGCCCGTGAACAAGCAGGGCCGTAATGATAATGAACCCAACTCCCGCCTGGACAAACCCGCCATAAACCCCCACAAAGAAAAATGAAACGACCAGAACCGAGGACCGCATGAACGTCATGTGTACCTCTCCCAGCCGTAATCTTCGCATCGGGTCGATGGCCGTAAACACCATGACGCCGACCATGATCATGGCCAGAACGCGCCGGAACAGCTCGTCGTCCATGGTGATGGCCATGTTGGCACCAAAATAACTGCCGGCCAACGCCGGAAGGGTGCACAGCAGTGCCAGTCGCGCCGGAAATATCCCCTGACGCCGAAATCCGTTGATGGCGAATAAGTTCTGAAAAAAGATCGCCACCCGGTTGGTTCCGTTGGCAACGGCAGCGGGAAGACCGAGAAAGATCAGCAATGGCAGGGTCAGCAACGACCCGCCACCGGCCATGACGTTGAGAAATCCCGCCACAATACCCACCAGTGCGAGTGCAGCAGCCTGCCAGACAAATGCATCCATCGTTATCTCCGGTCTTTGAGCAGGGTGCGAAGAACCTCGCCTGCCATCGTCATGCCGAAAATCGGCGGTATGTAGGAAGAACTCCCCAGGAGCATTTTGGTAAATTCAGGGGTACCGCGGCCATCTCCTCTCCGGCCACCTCCGCCCTGGCTTGCCATTTCCGTTTCGCGAGGGACGAACTCTTCGGTGGAATAAACGACCTTTACCTGGGACGTGATCCCCCGGCGTCTCAGTTCCTTGCGGATAACCCGGGCCAATCGACATTTCTGCGTATGGAAAAGGTCACCGACACTGATTTTGGAGGGATCGAGTTTGTTTCCGGCCCCCATGGCCGAAATAACCGGGAGGTTTCTTTCCCGGCAACTCTGGATCAGGTGCAGTTTGGAGGTGATGTTGTCGATGCAGTCAAGGACGTAATCATAGCCTCGCCCCAGCAGCTCTTCGGAGTTGTTTGCCTCGTAAAAGACTTTGAGTGGCTCGACCTGTAGCGCCGGGTTGATCTGGAGGCAGCGCTCCGCCATAATCGTGACCTTGGGCTGCCCCAAAGTGCTTTCCGTGGCATGCAGTTGTCTGTTGATATTGCTCAAACAGATATCGTCGAAATCCACCAGGGTCAGCCGACCGATGCCACCCCGCACCAGGGCTTCTACGGCATAGCTGCCGACGCCGCCGACCCCGAAAACGGCAACGGAGGCCGAGGCGAGTCTTCGAACTCCCTCGACGCCGACGACCAGTTCCAGACGACTGAAACGCTGTTCACTCATTTCCCTGAATCTCCATGCCCGGCGGAAAATATCTGTCCCGGTAGCTGTTGTCGATCCTTAGCACGCGAAAAGCATTCTGCGTCGTAATCCGCGCTGTCTCTTCGAGACTCCATCCCCGCAATTCGGCCACTTTTCTGGCGATGAGATCCAGATAGCACGGACGGTTGTTCGATCCCTGATGCGGATAGGGGGGGAGATCCGGAGCATCGGTTTCCAGAACAACCCATTCGGCGGGAATCGCCTGAAGGGTCTGAGGCGCCCGGCGGGCATTGGGATAGGTAACCGGGCCACCAAACGCGATCGCAAAATTCAGGCGAATCGCTTCGCGGGCTACCTCTAGACTGCCGGAAAATCCGTGAAAAATGCCTCCGACGCGATGGGCCTGTTCCTGCTTCAGAATGGACAGAAGACTCGAGAAGGCTTTTCGGCAATGGATCAGCAGGGGGATCTCTGCCTCAACCGCTAGGCAAACCTGCTCCCGGAACGCTTTTTCCTGTACGGGCAAGGGAACATCGGGGAGAAGTCCGTCAAGGCCCACCTCCCCCAGGGCGACAACATCCGGCTCCTTCAGCAGGAGACGAAGTTTCTCACAAACCGAGCGATCCCACGCCGAAGCCACCATGGGATGAATTCCGGGGGCGGCAAGTGCGGACGGGATTTTTCGCACCGTTTCGAGTAAGACGTCCCAATCCCAGGGTCTGACGCCCGGAACAAGAAATCCACCAACATTTGCCCCCCTGGCGCAATCAAGCTCTGATTCGAGACACTGATCTTCCTCGAGACGATCCAGGTGAACATGGGTATCGAAAAAAAAGCCGGTATCTTCGCGCATCGGCCCCAATGCTACCATAGGACCCTCCTGCAGAAAAGATTTCATTCTTTTTAGCTATTGCGACAATTTCCATTCTATGATAGTGCTAACAGATTGAAATTGCGTAGCTAATGATTGTTTCATACAGGAGGACCCATGGCCTCATCCGGTGGAAAATCCTTTTCCTACATGAAAAAGGTCTTTATCGTCACCCTGATTGGTGGTCTGGCTGCCGGGGCGATTTTTCCGGCATTCGCCGCCGCAATCATCGGCGAGTCGGCTCTCTCTCTGCCCTTTGTTTTCGCCTGTCTCGTCATGGGTCTTTTTCTTGGCGCATCCCTGTATCTTTTTATCCGTCTGACGCTTCAGAAGCTGCTTCGCAAACAACTCGACATGCTTCGCCCCCTGGCCGGTAACATCGCCGTGAACGGGGAAACCGCCGAGGCTCTTGAGCGCGCCGTCAATGAGGCTGTTTCCCAGGTAGAAAGCTTGATTCAACGCCTCTTGAAAACGGTCGACGAATTTGTTCCTCTCTATCGCTCCATGGCCGATTCAAGCCACTATCTGTCCGAGCGGGCCCGAGAAGGGCTCTCTGCCGCCTTGGACAGCCGTAAAGATGTCGAGGCGATAGATGACAAGCAGCAGCAGATCACGAAACAGATAGAGGTCCTCTCCCACAGAACGCAGGATGAATCGGCTCTTTCGCGCCAGTTATTCGCATCGCTGGAAGAAATGTCTTCCGCAATTGACCATTCCACTGCTCAGTTTATGGAAACGACAACCAGCGTTGAAGAGATGGCTTCCAGCGTGCGCGAAGTCGCCGAGCAAGCCGAAGAGATCGCCCGGGCCGTTGAAGGGACGGCCCATGACCTGGACTCTATCGGGGATTCTCTAGGAAAAATCCGTACCGGCTCACTGACCAGCGCCCAGGCAGCCGATGCGGTCAAAAAAGATGCCGAAAACGGGCTTTTGGTGGTCAAATCGTCCATTGAAGAAATGGAACGAATTGATCGCGAGAGCCAGAAAACAAAAGATGCCATGGCACGTCTTTCCCGCCAGACGGGGGAGGTGGTCAAGATCATCGAGGTTATCAAAGAGCTGGTTTCCGATACGGAACTGCTGGCCTTCAACGCCGCCATCATTGCCGCCAAAGCCGGAGAGGAAGGAAAAGGATTTTCCGTGGTTGCGGAAGAGATACGGGATCTTGCCGACAGAACCACTTCCAGCGCACAGGAAATTCACCATATCATCAAGGCGATACAAGGCGATACCCGGGAGATGACCGATGCGGTCGAAGCGACCGGCAGGCGCATCTCCAAAGGTAAAGAGCTGTCTTTCTCTACCGGAGAAGCCCTGAACAAAATCCTGCAAAGCTCCAACCAGGCCGCTCGCAGTTCCGACGAAATCGCCACTCTGACATCCCGCCAGGGGGAGAGGGCCAGGGCTCTTCTGGATGACGCCGGCCACAGTCTTCGTTCCGTAAAAGCCATCGCCAGATCTCAACATGAACAGCAGGTAGCCATCAGTCGGATCATGGAGGGGGTCAATCAGATGAATGCCGCTTCCGACCAGATCCGGCGGGGGATGGAAGAGCAGGTCAAAGCCAACCGGGAATTCGACAGAAGCCTCGCGGAACGCGAAAGGCAATTCATGGCCATCAATGAGGCGTCCCGGTTCCTGCTTGACACCTCCACCCGCGTGTTCACCCACTTTGCCCGTTCCGAGCAACGTTTACGGGGCAACGCGGAGAAGGCCGACATTATCTCTAAAGAGATCCGGGATCTTGAGATTCTCGTTCACACCCTGCGAGACCTCGCCTCGGCTTTCAAATCAATCGAAACAATCTAGTCGAGAATGAATTTCCAAACATTCAGCTTTTCATATTTTTGAATTGCCCACGCTACCACCCTGTGCTAGCATTTGCCGATTTTGCCAGAGGCAATCATTCGCGCACAGGAAAGGGACCCCATGAAAACCACCTATAAAACAACCGGCACCTGCGCCCGGTTTATTGAAATCGAACTGTCTGAAACACGTATCGAATCCCTCCGGTTTATCGGCGGGTGTTCGGGAAACGCCCAGGGACTTTCCGCTCTTGCTCAAGGGATGGAAGCTACGGACGTTATCAACCGCACCCGGGGCGTCATCTGTCGCAACGGCACCAGCTGTCCCGACCAGCTGGCCAAGGCCCTTGAAGAATTGACGCTGCCAAGGGCCTGCTGACTCAAAAGACCTGCCGCCAAACGTATCGTTCTTGGACAAAAAAAGGAGCCCTTTACAGGGCTCCTTTTTTTGGTCTTTCCATGAAGCGTTCGCGCTATTCGGGGACCCCCAGTTTTTTCAGGATCGTCATCAGCGGACACCAGTTCGTAAAAGCGCTCTGGAACAGATTAAGCCCCACAAAGGCTGTGAAATACAGCCAGTAGGGGGAATGAACCTGTGAAAGAACAACGCTGAGCATTACAAAGAACCCTGCTACCAGTCGCAAATATCTGTTTACCGTCATGCCCTGAATCTCCTCTCATGTTGTTCGGCTTTTTTCCCGTACACAAGCCAGTATACCACCGGAATCACCACCAGGGTGAACGCCGTGGAAGCAAAAACGCCAAAAATGATGGACCAGGCCAGCCCTGAAAAAATAGGATCCAAGGTGATGATCCAGTTGCCCAGAAGGGCTGCTCCGGCCGTCAAAATGATCGGCCTTAACCTCACAGCCCCGCTCTCGATAATCGCTTCCTTCAGGGAAACTCCCCGTTTCAGAGCGTGATGGATAAAATCGATCAGGATGATGGAATTTCTCACGACGATACCCGCCAGGGCAATCATCCCGATCATGGCAGTCGCCGTGAAAAAGACCGGATTATTGAATCCTCCCACAGGACGATCCATGACCAGGTTCAGCAGCCAGAAGCCCGGCATGATGCCGATCATGGTCAGAGGGATAGCCGCCATGATGATAAGGGGCATGACATAGGAGCCTGTCTCGATGAGCAGCAGGATGAATATCAGAACCAGAGCGGCGCCGAACGCGATTCCGAGGTCTCTGAACGCATCAACGGTAATCTTCCATTCCCCTTCGCCTCCCCACACCACGCGAGTTCCCTCTGGGAGAGGATCTTTCTTGAAATACGAAGAGAGATTCAGAATGGCGTTAACCGGGCTTTTTCCTGCCATCTCCCCGAACACGTAGACGACGCGTTCGAGATTTTTGTGGAAGATCGTCGGTTCTAGGGTCTCTTCTTCAAAATGACCCAGCTCCGAGAGCCTGACCAATTGTCCCGAACTCCCTTTGACATGGATGGACTCCAGGGACGTCAACGACGAGCGATCCTGCCGTGGCAGCCTCAACATGATCGTCAGAGGGTTTCTCTCCGTGGGCTGATGCACTTCCCCAACCGCTTGTCCAGCGAGGGCGATGGCCAGAGTCTGCGAGATCTGAGCATCCGTGACGCCGGAGAGTGCCGCCTTGGTGCGATCCGGGATAAAATGGAAGCGGTGTTGGGGGGCCTCCACCGTATCGTCCACATCCACGACCTTATCTTCCTGGCTCATGCGCGCTTTGACCACCCGGGCGGCGGCAATCTGCTCTTCATAGCTCAATCCGGGATCCGCATACACCTCAGCCGCCAACGTGCTGATTACCGGAGGTCCAGGCGGCACCTCGACGATTTTGAGCAAAGCGCCGTTCGCCTCGGCGATGCGCGTCAGATCGTTACGCAGCCGCAGGGCAATCGCGTGACTCTGCTGCTTACGCATCCCCTTTTGGACCAGGTTGACCCGGATATCGGCGACATTGGCCCCCTGTCGCAAATAATAATGGCGCACCATTCCGTTGAAATCCATGGCGCTGGCCGTGCCGACATACGCTTCTAAATCCGTCACTTCGTTGACGGTAGCCAGATAGTCTTCAAGCGCCCTTACAGCCTTATCGGTCTCTTCCAATGTCGTCCCCTCCGGGAGATCGACGACAAGCTGAAACTCGTTTTTATTGTCGAAAGGCAGCATTTTCAGGGGCACAAGATTGAATGCCGGCATGGCAACGGAGCCAAAAAACAGGATGATTACCAGCCCTATCAGCATCCAGGCTTTGCGGCGCGAATCCAGAAACGGCGATAGCAGACTCCGGTAGATCTTGTATATCTTGCTTTCTTCGAGAACGAATTCCTCTTCCTGTTTGCCGTATTCGCCCTTGAGAACATGGTAAGTCATCCAGGGGGTGACCGTGAACGCCACCAGCAGTGACATCACCATGGTCAAGGGCACGTTAACCGCCATCGGCCGCATATAGGGACCCATCATGCCGGTAATAAACAGCATGGGCAAAAACGACACGATAACGGCAAGAGTCGCCAGGATCACCGGGGGCCTGACCTCGTCGACTGCTGTCAGCACCGCATCCCTGGGGGGCTCTTTCTTCATTTTGAAGTGCCGGTAGATGTTCTCGACATCGACGATCGGGTCGTCGACCAGCAATCCCAGGGCCAGCACGAGGGCAAACAGAGTGACCCGGTTGATGGTATACCCAAACCAGTAATTGACCAGCAGGGTCAGCGAATAGATGATGGGAATAGATACCGCAACGATGATGGCCTCTCGCCAGCCAAGCGCAAAGAGGATGAGGGCCAGAACGGTCACAATAGCGATGACAAGGTGCTCGATCAGCTCGTTGACCTTGTGATTGGCCGTTTCTCCATAGTTCCGGGTTACCCGCACATCAATATCGTCGGGGATGATCGTTCCGCGCATTTCCCCGACTTTGGCGATGACCTCGTCAGCCACCGTTACCGCATTGGTGCCTTTCTGCTTGGCCACAGCGATATGGACGGCCTGATACTCCCTGTTCGTATCCGCCCCGGCTTCCGCCGGTCCGAACCGCAACCGAGTATAGGTTTCGGCTTCCGTCATGGCATCGGAAATTTTCGCCACATCACGGAGAAACACAGGGGCATTCGACGAAACGCCCACCACCAGATCACCGACCTCAGAGGCCGTCTGGAAAAAGGTCCCCGCACGAACCAAAAATTGCTCGTTGCTTTTGTCAAAATTTCCCGCCGGCAATTCGAGATTCCCGGCCGAAAGGGCCCTCTGAACATCCAGCAGGCTCAAGCCCCGCGCTGCCAGGGCGCCGGAGTCGATCGCCACCTGGATTTGACGGGGACGACCACCGATTACCTTGGTTACCGAAGTGTTTTTGACCGATTGCAGCCGATCGACCACTTCTTCGGAAACACGTCGCAGGTCATAGTCGGAAAGATTTTTGGAATAGAGGGTCAGATTGACAATGGGAACATCGTCAACCTCTACGGGTTTGATAACCCAGCCGCTGACCCCCGGGGGGACGATATCGCAATGGGTTTTTATCTTGTTGTGGAGTTTGACCAGGGAATCGATGCGATCCTCGCCGACATAGAACCGCACGGTGACCACCGCCATGTCGGGCCGGGACATTGAATAGACGTATTCTACACCGTCGACCTGCCACAGCAGTTTTTCAAGCCGGGTCGAAACCTGTTTCTCCACCTCTTCGGCACTGGCTCCCGGCATATGCACATACACATCCGCCAGAGGAACCACAATCTGAGGCTCCTCTTCCCGAGGGGTCAGGATCAGGGCAACAGCCCCTGCCAGGAACGAAAGCAGGATGAGAATAACGGAGAGATTGCCCTCGAGAAATTTGTCGACAATCCGTGTGGGCAGAGTATGTTTTTTACCAGCCATCTCAGCCCTCCACCCGGGCACCGTTCTTCGCCCTCTCCGCACCCCCGCTCACAATCGTTTCTCCGGGGCTGATCCCGGAGAGGATTTCAACCCGGTCCCCTTCCGAAAGACCGGTCTTGACCATACGGTAGTGGAGAATCTTGTCTTTGACGACGAAAACCCCCGTCAGTTGTCCGCGCCAAATGATGGAGGAGCGGGGGACGAGGATGGCAGTCCTTTCCTCTTCCGGAGGGAACACCCTGGCGAACAATCCGGACGTCAGATCTGCGGATGCAGAGATAGCAACCTTGGCTTGAAAGGACCGGCTCATGGGATCGGTGGCCGGTAGGATTTCGCTCACCTTTCCGTCCAGACGCTCGTGAAGTGCGGGAATATCAACCTTGACCTCCATTCCGGGAGACACTTTGCCCGAAAAGGTCTCGGGGATCTCAGCGCGCACCCGCCACCCCCCCTCGCGATCCAGCGTCATCAAGGGGGTTCCGGGAAGGACCGTGCTGCCCACCTCTACCTGGTGACGAATCACCCGGCCATCATAGGGAGCGACAATGCGGGTGCTGTCATAAGCGACCTGGGCCGCGCCTACCGCAGCGACAGCCGAAGCCAGACTTTCTTTGGCCATGTCCCGTTCCGCCACGACCTGATCCATTTCCTGAGGGGTGATCGCTTCTTTTTCAAAAAGCCCCTGGTAGCGGGAAAAGGTTTTTTCGGCAAGCTCCAACCGAGCCGTCGCTACTTTTCGAGCCCCTTCCGCTTCGTTCAAACGTCTTTCAGCCGCATTTTCGCCTATCACCACAAGGAGATCCCCCCGGGCAACGCGGCTCCCTTCCTTGACGGCAATACGCGTAACTCGCCCGTCGGTCCTAGAGACAAGCTGGGCACGGTCTGCGCTTTCAACCGTGCCGACAAAGGCGCCTCCCACCGGCGCTAAAGAGGGAGCAACCTGATAAAGCGCTAACCCCTGGATCGCCGGTTTTTCCCCCTCGGTATTTCCTGGATGGATTTCTCCTCCGCACGCGGCCAGAAGAACAAAGGACAAAAAGGTGAGATACGTCACAATGATTTTCACGGATGACTCTCCTCGGAAGGCAGAAATGATTGTACAAAAGTACCCTGCTGAAACAAAATGTTCCCCAGGGCTAAAAGGAGCTGATTGTCA
The DNA here is from genome assembly GCA_003250235.1 of Desulfuromonadaceae bacterium. Taxonomy (GTDB): domain Bacteria; phylum Desulfobacterota; class Desulfuromonadia; order Desulfuromonadales; family SZUA-540; genus SZUA-540. Next base: position 23,833 of record QKGY01000078.1, on the reverse strand, counting down.
GCTCTCAAAGCATCGAACCGGGCTTTTTCCAACGCGGTCTGGGCCGAAAGCAGGTCGGCCATATTTGTCAGGCCTTCGGCATATCGATCCTGGAGAAGCCTCAGACTCTCTTCCCCCTGGGATACACTCTGTCGGGCCGTTTGCAGATTCATCCGTGCCTCTTCCGCTCGTCGCTTCGCTTCATCGAGTTGGTTACGGGCGGCTCTTGCGGCCTCCAGTCTCTGAAATTCCGCGGCATCCCGTTCGGCGGCAGCCTTTCCTTTGCTATTCGAACGCCGGAAACCATCGAAAAGCTCCCAGGTCAACCCGGCATGCACCGTCCAGCTTTCAGCTTCGGTCCCCAAAGGCACGGCACCGTCATGAAAGGAGTAGGAGGCCCCCATGCCGACTTTAGGCAGGTAGGCGGCCTTGCTCTGCCGATAAGCCATATCGGCCCCCTCGCTTTTCAGGCTCATGGCTTTGAGATCCGCCCTTTGCGTCAATTCCCGGGTTTTTTGCCCGGACAAATCTTCAGGCGTCAGTCCGTTCTCGATATCGATATCGCCACGCTCCCTCCCCATCGCCAGCACCAGGGAATTTTTAGCAAGTTCCACGTCATTGGCGGCAGTGACTTCCCGCCTCAAAGCCTCGGATAAAAAGACCTGTGCCCGTAATTCATCGGCCTTGAGCCCCAATCCGGCCTCTTTCCGACTGGCGGCCAAGCGCAGAACCTCTTCGGCCTGACGTCGCGCACTTTCGGCCCAACCCAGGGTACCCTTGGCCTGCTGCAAATTGAGATAGGCTCTGAAAACCGCAAACCCGGCTTCTTCTTTGGCCCACTGGGCATTCTCCAGAGCGGCCTCCGCTCCCTTTTCAGCCCGCTTGTGCCCGTAATAGACATCCGGATCGAACAACACCTGGTCAACGGAAAGGCGGGTTTCAAAATCTTTGCGGGAAGGGGGATCGTTGTAAGGGTCTGCTGTGGGATAAAGCTGAAGGTCTTCCTGATTCAGACTGATAAACAGACTGGTCGCCGGTTCATCCGTCCACAGAAAATTTTCGGATAGGCTGACTCGGGGAAAATAACGACTTTTCGCCTCACCTACCGCATAATTGGCAGCATCAGCGGCTCGTTGCGCCGCCTCAACAAAGGGTCTCGAGCTGACAGCCTCTTGAAGGGCCGTCTGAAAATCAATGGCCTCGGCCCACACCAAAGTCGGCACGAGGCTTAACAACACAACCACAAAACGTTTCATCGCAGGAACCTCTCCTATATTCTGAAAAACATATATATAAAAAAATGTATCTGAGTCAAGAAAAACCTATCTTTAGGATAAACACCTTATTAAAAATAACCGATTTCGCAACAGCTTCAAGGCCGCTTCTTTCCCCACAAGGCAGCTTTCGGCGGGATTTTGCTTGACCACCGCCCAGCCCTCCTTTAGTCTTCGTCTTTATGACTCGTTTTTAATCATAGAGCTGTTCCAGAAACAATGAAAAGGGGGTCTCATGTCCGTTCGTGGTCTGATCATTTTGCCTGTCACCCTGTTGTTCCTGCTCTTCAGCGCTGTTTTTTCCATGGGCGCCAGCCAGCAGGAAATCCTGGAAAACTGGAAACCGAAGTTCGATCCCAGCGGGGCTAAATACGTTTACGTCCTTTCGAATGTCGATCATCCGGCCATCGAAGGGATAGCCGTTGGGTATCATATACGCGATTCTCTGTGGGAGCGTAGCGGGGGGCAGATTTACGTCGACTTCCGTCCCTTCGCCCAGCTCGGAGGAGAAAAGGACGTCATCAGCAAACTGAAGATGGGCGCCGTCCAGGGCATGCTATGCTCGTCGGTGGCGGCTGTCAATGTGGCCGGTAAGCTCGGAATTGTCAACCTGCCCTTTGTCATTGACAGCTTTGAAAAACTCGAAACCTTCCGCAACACTCCGGAGCTTTTCCGTGAGTTCAGTGAAAGTGCGGACGCTCAGGGAATCAAAGTCGTCGACTTTACCGGCTACGGCACCTATGGCTGGGCAACCACCATCCCGGTGCGCACCCTTGCCGATGCCAAAAACATTAATTTCCGCGTGGCGCAGGCTCCCGTCAATGCCGACAGCTATAAGGCCTGGGATCTCAAGTTCACGGTCATGCCCTGGCCCGACGTCCCCCAGGCTCTGCAGACCGGAGTTATCACCGGTCTGGACCATACACCCATCGTCTGCAGCATTACTCATAAGTTCGATGTCGCCAAGTATTTCACCCGTTTGGACTATGCCCAGGGATTATACATTCACCTGATGAATAAAAAATGGTTTGAAAAGCTCCCTGCGGATCTCCAGAAAACCATGCTGGATGTCATCGCCGAGGAAAGCGCCAAGGCGCGCAGCCTTACCAAAGAACAGCAGGCGACAGAGATCGCCAAGGCTTCTGCCAACGGGGTAGAGTTCATCTCTCTTTCGAACGAGGACCGAAATAAGCTTATTGAGCTGAGCGAACCGGTTTATAAAAAATGGGCGGACAAGATCGGCCCTGAATATCTGCAAAAAGTCAGAACCACCCTCGGGAACTAACCCCTCCTCCTGAAATTTTCTGCGCGGGATCGGCCTGTACCGGGCCGATCCCGCTCCCTTCTGCGTTTCGCCCTCCCAAATAAAATTTCAACTCGCTCAAACACTTGTTTTTACGATGCTTTTCATGAAAAAACCCTTTGATTTAAAACGAGGTTTGCACTAGTATAACAAACCTATGTGCCGTCGTTTTTTATCTCTATCCGAAGTGCAGGAGGCTCATTCATGAAAAAAGTCGTTCTCGCCCTTTTCGCTTTCTCCCTGCTGCTCTCCGGCCTGGCCGGTGCCGCAGAAAAGGCCGATCCGCTGGCCGCATGGAAACCCGCCTTTGATCCCAGTGGTGCCGAGTACACCTATATCCTCTCCAACGTCTCTCACCCTGGGATTGCAGGGGTCGCCGTAGGATACCGGATCCGGGACAAGGTCTGGGAGCGCAGCGGCGGGCGTCTTTACGTGGATTTTCGTCCCCTGTCCCAGCTCGGCGGTGAAAAGGATGTCATCAGCAAAATGAAGATGGGCGCCGTTCAGGGGATGCTTTCCTCGTCGGTGGCCGCTGCCAATGTGGCCGACAAGCTCGGCATCGTCAACCTGCCTTACGTTATCGACAGCTTTGAAAAGCTGGACAAGTTCCGAAACACCCCCGAGCTTTTCGATGAGTTTAAAAACTGCGCCATGGCCAGCGGCATCATGGTCGTCGACATCACCGGCTACGGTACCTACGGCTGGGCAACCACGACACCGGTGCGCAACCTCACCGAAGCCAAGACCGTCAACTTCCGAATCGCTCAGGCGCCCGTCAACACCGACATTTATAAAAGCTGGGGTCTCAAGTTTACCGTCATGCCATGGCCCGATGTGCCTCAGGCCCTGCAAACCGGAGTCATCACCGGACTGGACCACACCCCGACGGTCTGCAATATCACCAAAAAATTCGATGTCGCCAAATATTTTACCGAAGTCAACTATGCCCAGGGTCTCTTCATTCACCTGATGAATAAACGCTGGTTCGACAAACTCCCTGCGGATCTCCAGAAAGTGCTCATGGATGTCATTGAAGAGGAAAGCGCCAACGCCAGAGCATTGACCCAGAAGCAACAGGAAGAGCAGATTGCTGACGCCAAGTCGAAAGGGGTACAGTTCTTCCCCCTGTCCGACGCCGACAAGGCCCAGTTGATCGAATTGGCCGCCCCGGTATACAAAACCTGGGGAGAAAAGATCGGGCCTGAATATCTTGAAAAAGTCCGCAAGGCGCTAAATCCCTGAGAGATGGTTTTACAGGACCCCGTCGATTGACGGGGTCCTGTAAATTCCTTGATTTTGTCCCGCCCCTTCGCTATCCTGCCTCGAACTCATTGATTTTTATTGCTATTTTGCTTGATCCAAACTTTCGTTTGTTCTCCCGAAACACTTCAGGTTTTGATCTCTTAGCGGACAGCGCACGCCTGTGCCGAGTCGCGGCCATCGAGGGAAGCGTATATGGTCAAAAAAGCCTTTAAATTTGTCGATAAAACCTTTGCTTTTGTCGAAGACTGGTCTCTTTTCGTCGCTGTGGCCATTGCCCTGATGTCCGCAATGGCCAACGTGATCCTGAGAAAGACCACGGACATCAATCTGTACTGGTCCGATGAGGTCGTTCGCAAGGTCATTTTCTTCTCGACCTATATCGGCTGCAGTGCCGCGATACGGAAGAGGGCCCTCATTCGTATCGACGCCGTACCACAGATCATTCCCGTGCTCAAAAAACCCCTGACCCTCTTCAGTCACTTGGCCGTGCTGATTTTCGCGACGACAATGATCTGGCTGGGGTTTCACCTGACACAGAGCGTCTACCACGACGAATACGCCCGAACCGCGACGCTGCAGATTCCGGAGTGGTACTTCTACGCTGTTCTTCCCATGATGGGGGTCATGATGTTTCTTCGCACCCTCATTGTAATGGTCGAAGACTGGCGCGGACCGCAGAAAGACTAGATTTCAACCCGACAGGCTATCAGGATAACGTCTATGGAAGGCAACTACCTGCTGATTCTCGCCATTCTCATCGGCTCGCTGGCGACTACCGTCCCCGTATTCATGGCCCTGTTCTTTACGGGCCTTGTCGGCCTCACCTTTCTGGTCGGTATCGACCCCCAGATCGTCATCGAAGTCCTTTACCGCAGCATGGACAAGTTCGCCCTGATTGTCGTGCTCTTCTTCGTGTTGTGCGGCAACATCATGACGACGGGCAGTATTGTTGAAAAACTGATCAAAACAGCCAACGTTCTTGTCGGTTTTCTCCCCGGAGGACTGGCGATGGCCGGAATTCTGGCCTGCGGATTTTTCGGCGCGATTTCCGGCTCCACAGTGGCCACCGTCGTGGCCATCGGCGGGTTCATGATACCGGCACTGATCAAGAACGGATACGAGGAAAGCTTCAGCGTGGGGGTCATGACCACGGCACCGATACTGGGCGTCATCATCCCCCCTTCGATCTCCATGATCCTTTACGCCATGGTGACCAACGATTCCGTCGAGGCGCTATTCCTCACGGGTTTCATCCCAGGTATCCTGATCATGGTCGCCATGTCGCTGTATGCCTACATTTTCTGCAAAAACAAGGGATTCAAAACCGAAAAACGGCCGACATTGAAGGATGTCCGAGCCGTTCTCAGAGAAAGTGTCTGGGCACTTCTCCTCCCGGTCATCATTTTCGGCGGCATCTACTCGGGCCTCTTCACGGCCAACGAAGCGGCGGTCGTCGCCTGCTTCTATGCCTTCTTCGTCGAAATCGTACTGCACCGGGACATGAAGCTTCGGGATATCAAAAAGGTCATCGTTTCCTCAGCCGTGACGTCTGCCACGCTGCTGGTTATCGTCGCCGGAGCCTCGGTATTCGGGGAGTATCTGACTTTCGAGCAGATCCCCGACAAGATCGCCAACGCCGTGGTCGCCAATATCCAGACCCCCTGGGTTTTTCTGCTGGCCGTCAACGTTCTGCTGCTGATCATCGGCATGTTCATGGATATCATCTCCGCCACGCTGATTCTGACGCCGATCTTTCTGCCTCTGCTGGCCAAATTCGGAATCGACAGCCTGCACTTCGGGCTTTTGATGACCATCAACCTTGGCATTGGCTACTGCACCCCTCCACTGGGCGTCAGCCTGTACATCTCCGGGGCGGTGGTGGATCGGGATCTGCTCTACGTCAGCCGCTCCGTTCTGCCGTTCCTGGCCATCCAGTGCGTCCTTCTTCTGGTCTTCACCTACTGGCCCGACTTGGTACTGATGCTTCCCCGGTTGATTTATGGATATGCGGGCTGACGACCTTCAACCCGCGGACACCCTCAAAGGATGATTTGAATGGACACCAAAATTCTTGTTCCCCTTGACGGTTCGGCCACGTCTGAAAAAACCATCCAGGCCATCATTGCCAGCAAAAAAAGGTTTCCCCGCACCCTGACCCTGTTGCATGTCGTGGATATCGACAAGTTTGCCTACCGGATGATTCCCGACTTCCAGGTGGAGATGATCCGCGACAACGCCCACAAGGCCGGAGAGCAACTTCTGCAGAAACAGCAGCAACTCTTCACCGATGCCGGTGTTCCTACCGAACTGCGTCTCGAAATGGGATCCCCCCGTGAGCTGGTTGCCCGAATCGCCAACGAAGAAAAATTCGCCCTGGTCATCCTGGGGAGACGGCGTCAGGGTGAGATCCGCGATATGCTCTTCGGGTCGGTGACCAATTACGTGCTGCACCATGTCAACTGTCCGGTTCTGCTGTTCTGATTTTTCAAAGCGGTTTTCTCCTGAAATAAAAAAGGCTCCCGTTTGAGGCGGGAGCCTTTTTCCACGTGTCAAAATCGGCTCAGGACAGGGACACCTTTTTCGTGTTCTCCCAGAGCCCATGCAGATTGCACAGCTCGCGAACCTGGAGGGTCGCCGAGTCTTCCAGGGTGATAAAAAATGTCACCTTGGGGGCATTGACCACCGGCTGCAAGAGAACCTTTCCGGCCTCTTTTCCATTAACCATGAGCTCGATGTATTCAATGTGATGTTCGGGAACCATCGGATGTATGACCTCGCCCACCGTCACCGTCACCGGGAACGCCACCCCTTTTGTTACGCGCTCCGGAATCTCGATGACCGGTACATGCTTTTTCTCCAGCAGGCTCATGTTGGCAGGGTCTTTGGCTGTCTGCGCCGGTCCCGGCCCGTCAGAGGACAGTGCTTTCTTCGGAGTATAGATCAAGAGACCTGCAGCCGCCATGGTCGACGCCAGAAGAAACTCTCTTCGCTCCATTTTCTTGCTCATAGAAACCTCCCTTTCGCCCTGAATGTGTTCCAGAACTATAGCCCGGAATCCCTGATGCGCAAGACAGCCATCGCCACCTCGTTCCGGAATTCCCTTGATTGCACAGGGCTTTCTACTATATAGTCGAAATACAATTTATCTGGAGGCCGGAAATGGAAATATTCAGCATCCTCGGCATCTTTGCCGTCTGGTTCATTTTCAACAAATGGGTACTCCCTAAAATGGGCGTACAGACGTGACTGTCCGATAGCTGCAGCCTTCCGGTCCGGAAGGAAAACAAAAAGGATCAGACCCCCGAAAACGAGTCCGAATAATACCAAGAGCTTCATCGTGCTTTTGAAGAAATGAAAAGCCTCCGGTTTTTGCAACCGGAGGCTTCCTTTTTTGTATCCTGGCCTGACAGCGCATATCTTTCCACCGGACCTGCTGCCGCAAAGCCGCACTCCCGGCTCAGTTCGCCTCGGAATCCTTCATCAGCAAGGCGAGGGGGTTCTCGATGGCCTCACAAATCCATCGCAAAAAGCGCGCGCCCTCGGCGCCGTCCACGACCCGGTGATCATAGGTCAGGCTTAAGGGCAGCATCTGCTCCGGCTTGAACGTGCTTCCATCCCAGAACGGCTGTACCTCGGCCCTGGAAACACCCAGGATGGCGACCTGCGGGGCATAGACCAGTGGCGTAAACGCGGTGCCACCGATCCCACCCAGATTGCTGAGGGTAAAGGTTCCCCCTTCCATCTCCGAAGGGTGAATCGTCCGCTCTCTTGCCTCCGAGGACAACTTGCTCAGTGTTTCGGAAATCGTTTCAATCCCCTTTTTGTCGGCATCGCGAATAACCGGTACCAGCAACCCGGAAGGGGTCTCCACGGCGACTCCGACATGAATGGACTTTTTGACGACCAGCTCGTGGCTGGACAGATCGATGCTGCTGTTCAGGCGTGGGAAGCTCTGCAGAGCCGCAGCACAGATCTTCACCAGAATCGCCGTTATACGCAGCGTTTCCTCGTCACGGCGATGCCGGTTGTATTGGCGGCGAAATGTTTCGATGGCGGTTATCCTGGCTTTATCATACTGCGTCACCATGGGGATGGTCGACCAGGCATAGCTCATGGCGTCCGCCGTCACCTCGCGGATACGGGACAGGGGCTCACGGGACACCTCACCCCATCGCGTAAAATCGGGTAGGGGGCGTTGTGCATGAAGTCCGGGAAACTCTCCCTGGGCAGGACCGCCCCCGGATATCTCCCGTAGGGTCTGCTTCACATAAAGTCGCACGTCCTCTTCGCGAATCCGCCCTCCCGGACCCGTTCCCTGAACCTGATAAATATCCACGCCCAGTTCCCGCGCCATTCTGCGGATTGATGGCGCGGCAGGGGCGATCCACTTCTCGCGGTTTTCGGTGTCGCCCTCGGTTCTTGCAACGACGACTGACCCCACGGCGGCCTGTTGACCGATGGGACGCTCGTTTCGTTCAGACGATGTATCCTGTTCGCGTTCCGTGGGCATCTCCTCAGAAACATCCTTCCCAGGTTTCTGCTCCTTCTTGGGTTCCTGCTTCGCCGTCGCGCTTGTCTCCAGCAGGGCAAATACCGATCCGACCTGCACCTCCTCTCCTTCACGAACCCGCATTTCCCTGATCGTCCCGGCCGCAGGGGAGGGGATAGCCACAACCGCCTTGTCGGTCTCCAGTTCGATCAGTGTCTGATCCGCCTCGACGGATTCTCCGACCGCCACCGAAACCGTCACTACCGTACCTTTGTGGATGCCTTCCGAAACCTCGGGAATTGTGATCTCCTGAACCATGATTGCCCTCAATCCGTATGGGGGTTCAACTTGTCGGGGTCTATTTCCAGCTCGGTCATGGCCTTCACGACCTTGCTCTGGGGAATGTCGCCGACCAGCACCAGCGCTCTGAGCGTGGCGATGACGATATAGCGGGCATCGACCTCAAAAAAATCCCGCAGTCGGGCTCGACTGTCGCTGCGGCCGAATCCGTCGGTGCCGAGACAGTGCAGAGGCCCTGGGAGCCAGGATGCCACAGAGGCCGGCAGCATTTTCAGATAATCGGAGGTTGCCACAAAGGCCCCTTCCTCCTCGGATAGCACCTGACGGAGATAGGGAATTTTCGCGGGCTGATCCGGATGCATCATATTCCAACGTTCGCAGTCGATAGCATCCTGGTAGAGCGCTTTGTAGCTGGTGACGCTCCAGACATCGGCAGCGACCTTATAGTTTTTTTCAAGAATCTCCTGGGCCTTGATCGCTTCGTTGAGCAGGGCGCCGCTCCCCAAAAGATGAGCCCTGGCCTTTTTGGCTTTCATCCCGGTCTTTTTATAGCGGTACATCCCTTTGATGATTCCGTCACGCACTCCGGGGTCCTTGGGCATGGGCGGCATGGGGTAGGTTTCGTTGGTGACCGTCAGATAGTAGATCCAGTCTTCCTGGTGGCAGTACATCCGCGTCAGTCCCTCCTGAACGATGACGGCCAGTTCATAGGCAAAAGCCGGATCGTAGGCCCTGACCTTGCTCGGCGCCATCGCCAGGATATGGCTGTGCCCGTCCTGATGCTGAAGCCCTTCGCCGGCCAGCGTGGTCCGCCCCGAGGTGGCCCCCACCAGGAACCCCCGGGCCCGGCTGTCACAGGCCAGCCAGATCAGGTCGCCGACCCGCTGAAACCCGAACATCGAATAGAAGGTGAAAAACGGAACCGTCTGAACCCCGTTGTTCGCATAGGAACTGCCGGCAGCGACAAAACTGGCCAGGGCTCCGGCCTCGCTGATCCCTTCTTCGAGAATCGCCCCCTCTTTCTTCTCGTTGTAGAAAAGGAGGCTGCCTTTGTCGACCGGTTCGTAAAGCTGACCGACATGGCTGTAGATGCCTGCCTGGCGGAACAGCGATTCCATTCCGAAAGTGCGGGCCTCGTCGGGGACAATGGGAACAATCAGCTTGCCGAACTCCGGATCGCGCAGCAGCTTGGCGAGCAGGTGCACGTAGGCCATGGTGGTCGCCAGAGGCCGCTCCCCCGAACCGTCGAAATATTCGCGGATGAGTTCGTCCGTCTGACAGCTCATCGGATAACTGGCATCCCGGCGATGCGGCAGATATCCCCCAAGAGCTTCTCGCCGCTGTTTCAGGTAAACCATCTCCGGACTGTCTTCGGAAGGCTTGTAAAAGGGGGTGTCGGCAATCTCCGTATCATTGACGGGGATGTTGAAGCGGGTCCGAAACGCCTTGAGCTCGTCTTCGTTGAGCTTTTTCTGCGCATGGGTGATATTTTTTCCTTCGCCGGCTTCTCCCATCCCGTAGCCTTTGACCGTCTGGGCCAGAATCACCGTCGGCGATCCCCGGTGTTCGACCGCCGTCTTATACGCCGCATAGACCTTATCCGGGTCGTGACCGCCCCGGGTCAGCCGGCCGAGCTGTTCGTCACTGTACTCGCCGACCAGCTCCTCCAGCTCCGGGTATTTCCCGAAGAAATGGCTGCGCACGTACGCGCCGTTGCCGACAATGAAACGCTGCATCTCGCCATCGCGCACCTCCTCCATGCGCTGCACCAGCTTGCCAGAGGTGTCCTTTTCCAGCAGACGGTCCCAATTGTCGCCCCAGATGACCTTGATGACGTTCCAGCCCGCCCCCCGAAAGGCAGCCTCCAGTTCCTGGATGATTTTCGCATTCCCCCGCACCGGCCCGTCGAGACGCTGCAGGTTGCAGTTGACCACAAAGATCAGGTTGTCGAGTTCTTCCCGCGCCGCCAGGGTAATCGCCCCGAGGGATTCGGGCTCATCCATTTCCCCGTCCCCGAGCATGGCCCACACCTTGCGCCCGCTGCGCTTGCGCAGGCCGCGGTCCACCAGGTAATGATTGAACCGGGCCTGGTAGATGGCGCACAGCGACGTCAGCCCCATGGATACCGTGGGAAATTCCCAGAAATCAGGCATCAGAAAGGGATGGGGGTAGGAGGAGAGCCCTCCGTTACCCGGTCGGAGTTCGCGGCGGAAGCTCTCCAGGTCCTCTTTGCTAAGGCGTCCTTCCAGGTAAGCACGGGCGTAGACGCCAGGGGAGGCGTGCCCCTGAAAGTAGACCATATCGCCGAGAAAGTTCTCGGTACGACCGCGCCAGAAATGATTGAATCCCACCTCCCACAGGGTTGCCGCCGAGGCATAGGTGGAAATATGCCCGCCAATGCCCGGAGATTCCTGGTTGGCACGTACCACCATGGCCATGGCGTTCCATCGGATGATCGATTTGATCCGGCGCTCCAGATCCCGGTCTCCGGGGTAAACAGGTTGCTGACTGCGGGGAATGGTATTGAGATACGGGGTGTTCGCCGTAAAGGGGATACTGACCCCCTGCTGCTGTGCCCGAACCTGCAACAGGCGCAGGATCTGACGCACCCTGTCCGGTCCTTGCGCCTGCAGGACATAATCGAGGGATTCCAGCCATTCGGCGTTTTCGATTTCCTGAATAGCTTCTTTTTCCCGTTCCTTCTGACTGGACATAGGTTCCAACCTTTCGTAAAAGGTCTCGATGTGTCACCGGATACCTATACACTACCGCAGATTTGGGGGATAACCACTGTGGCCAGATGTGGCTGAAGGGCAGGGGAGGAGAAGACGTTCGAGGCGGGGTTGAGGGAGGAAACAGGGCCGCCAACACGGCTCGTATCAAACTCGGACGCTAGCTCACGGGCTAAAGATACGGGGAAAACAGTTTGGCAAAGGAATCGCGGATCTTTTTGAGCAGATGCCGGTCATCCATCTGATCCAGGGTGACCGCCTGGGAGATCTCTTTCATGTGGTCGAAATGGCCGACGAGTTCTTCCATGAGATGCCGGTCGTAGATCTCCAGGTTGAACTCGAAGTTCAGGCGCAAACTGCGGGGATCCAGGTTAGCCGAACCGATTTGGGCGTAGTGGTCGTCAACCAGCAGCAATTTGCTGTGAACAAAAGGCGGGGGTTGATAATAGATCCGGATACCGTATTGCAGCAGCTCCCAGAGGTAAGCCCGGGTGGCCCAGTCCACATAGGGCAGGTTGTTTTTCTCCGGCAGAATGATATCCACCTCGACCCCCCGTAGCGCCGCCGCGTTGATCGCGGCCACCAAGGCACGGTCCGGCACAAAATAGGGGGTCATGATCCGCACCGTCTTGCGGGCACAGTTCAGCGCCCCGATCAGCAGCCAAACTAGCTGTTCGAAGTCTTCGTTGGGTCCGGCGCTGATTCCACGACAAAAGGCGTGTCCCTGATCTAACGGGGATGGGTAGTGAATGGTCTCGAAAGTTTCCTTGGTACAGAAGTACCAGTCTTCCAGAAAGGCCTCCTGCATCTGTCCGACCACCGGTCCCTCCACCCGGAAATGAATATCCACAACCCGGCTGGGATCGCTACGCTCCGCGAGATGTCGGTCGCCGATATTCATCCCGCCCGTAAAGCCGACGGTCCCATCAACCACAAGGATCTTGCGGTGATTGCGCAGGTTCATGTGAATACCCCTCTCGGACAGAGAAGGAGGGAGGAAACGCACGTACCGCACTTTCGTTTTTTTGAACATCCGCCGGATCGGCGGAGAAGAATACCTCTCGCCGAGCCCGTCGACAAGAACCCGGACATCGACCCCGCGAGCGGCTGCAGCCTTGAGTGCCTCGGCAAACCGCTGTCCGGTCTGGTCCGAATCAAAAATGTAGGTGGAGAGGAAAACGCTGTGCCGTGCCGAGGTTATGGCCTCCAACATGGCCGGATAGGCCTGCTCGCCGTTGTGCAGAGCCATAATCCTGTTGCCCTGCACCAGGGGTCTGCGTGTCACCGTGTCGGCCAGGCTCAGCTGGGCGGAAAAGTTTTCCAGCCGGAAGGGAAGGGTTTCTCCCTGCTCCAGGGACCAGGGGCAAAGATCGGCATCGAGCCAGTACATCCCCTGACCGCGAGTCTGCCATCCCTTGGCCCGGGTGTGAATCCTGTTGACCCCCAACAGGCCGTACAGGATCGCGCCAATGCCCGGAAGCGCCAGGCACAGCACGATCCAGATCAAAGCCGATCGCGGGTCCCTCTTGAAGAGAAGAGCATGTCCGGCGGACAGAACCGATAGAATTACCAGGAGCCACCACAGGATCAGTTCCAGCAATCCCACCTCCAGGGGTCAAAAGTCACCGTGAAATCGTCAGGATGCTTATCGAAGACTGGTTGCGCACCTCGGACAGGTCAGCATGCTGGTGGAAGGAACCTTATGCCCGCAGGTGGGACAAAAGAACCAGTAGCGGCAGAATTTGCATTGAGGTTCCGACAGACCCTGCTTTTTCTTGCACTTGGGACAGAGGCGATACATCTTGCGCTTTTCGATATGCTCGGCAAAAAGAAGTCCGCATCGAGGGCATTCTTCCGCATCCCGCTTACGGATCTCCGCGCCGCAATTGGGATTGGGGCAGACAAATACCGTCTTGCAGCCGCTGCACCAGTATTTTCCCTTTTTCATTTCCTTACAGACCGGGCACTTATCCATGAGAAACCTCGTTCGCAGAAGTGGCAGCGTACTCTCTTACATTGGCCATAAAAAAAGCCGGGCCTCGAAGCCCGGCTTTTGCCGTACCTCAAGGGATATATTCAAGGGTGTATCCGAATCCGTTTTCCCCTTTTCCAGGCATGCGATCCTGCGGGGAGGGAGTCTTTATGAAAAAACTGACGAATAATCACGGTTGTCCCGAACACTGTATGCAAGCAGAAATCTTTAGGAAGAGATAAAGATAACCTACCGGAAATTCAATTATTCTACAGCCTGTCCCATCTGTCAACCGGCCCCTTTGACGCATGGGATTCTTTTTCACAAACTCAGTCCCTGAATGTCTTTGCGGGTTCCGATGAGGATCATGGCCGTATCCGGGGCGAAACGGAAGTCGGCCCCCGGAATCAGGTTAATTTTCCCGCTCAGGATCTCTTTGATGGCAATCACCACAATGCCCTTCTTTTTGCGCAGATCCAGTTCACCGAGGGTTTTCCCTGTATAGCTTTCAGGGACAGCCACCTCGACGATGTCGTACTCCGGGTCCAGGGGAATATGTTCGATAAGATTCGGTTCATGAAGCTTTCGCGCCAGCTGTCTGGCCCCTTCTTGCTCCGGATTGATCAGCTCTGTGGCGCCGATGGCCCGGACGATTTTGCCGAACTCCGGGGTTTTGGCTTTGACGATAATCCGGCGTACGCCGATATCTACGAGATTCAAGGTCGTCAGGGCAATGGATTCGAGGTTGTCCCCCAGGTTGAGAATGGCCGCATCGATATCGGCGCCGACGAACTCAGCCAACGTTCCACGATCACGGCCATCGGCGATGACACACTCCGTGACTTCGGCTTTGATCTCCTCGACCTTGCGCGCATCCAGGTCGAGCGCCAGAACCTCCTCGCCCAACCCGGCAAGCTCCAGGGCCATACTCTTTCCGAAGTTACCCAACCCGATGACGACATAGTTCTTGACCACCATCGCCTCCCTTCCAGACTCAGCTGACAATGAGCTGCGCGTCCGGGTAGCTGAAATGATTCGGCTTGGATTGCCCGAACAATGAATAGACAATGGCCAGGGGTCCCAGCCTGCCGATAAACATCGACAGAATGATCAGGACCTTTCCGGTCGAGGTCAACGCCGAGGTCAGTCCGGTCGATAACCCAACCGTCCCCAGCGCTGAAACCACCTCAAAGAGAACACGTATCCCCCCCGCCTGTTCCGTATAGAGCAGAATCCCCGTGACCACAACCACCCACAAAGCAGCGAGCAGGCATAGAGACAGAGCCTTGTTGATGGTGTTCACCGGGATACGGCTTTTGCTCAACAGCGTCTCATCCCTCCCTGACAGGTGGCTGCGTAGATATGCCAGGACCAAGACCAGACTGACGGTTTTCACGCCGCCCCCTGAACCGCCCGGCGAAGCACCGATGAACATGAGCAGAATCATGACCCAGAGCGACGCTGTTGGCAGAGAGCCGATATCGATCATGCTGAAGCCTGTCGTGGTTGAGGCCGATAAGGCGTGAAACGACGCATCCAGCCACTGTTGCCCTTGCCCTGCCGTTGCCATGGAACGATTGCCCAGCCATATCAGTACCGATCCAGAAACGCCCAGGACCAGGGTCGTTTTAATCACCAGCCGCGTATGAAGGCTGAGTCCTTTCGATTTAGGTTCCGCAGAACGCCTTATCAGAGATCCCAGCTCGTAGAGGACCAGAAATCCCAGCCCTCCCAGAAGGGTCAGCACGGCGATGATCGCGTGCATCGTCGTTGTGGTGCGAAACCCTCCCAGGTTGTCGGAGGCCAGACTGAACCCGGCGGTACAGAAGGCGGAGACGGCATGAAACGCCCCCTGATACAACGCCTCACCCACCGGAACCTTCCGGTGCCACAGCCAGGCCAACCCCAGGGTTCCCAAAAGCTCTACGCTCAGAGTCACCAGGAGAATGAAGCGTGAAAATCGTAGACTCTCGACCTTGGGAGGTCTGGCCAGCGACTCCCTCAGCAGCATGCGACTGCTCAGGGACAAGCCGCCGAGGCCCGAGAGAATAACGGCAATCAGCAGCATATATCCCAGGCCCCCGACCTGAAATAGAATCAGGATAACCGTCTGGCCGAAGCGGGAATAGAAGGATCCGGTATCGACGACGACCAGTCCGGTCGTGGTGACAGCAGAGGTGGCGCAGAAGAGGGCATCGAGAAAAGGCTGGGAATGCCCCGAGGAAACGGACCAGGGCAGGGCAAGCAGAACCGCGCCGAGGCATATTACCAGGACAAATCCAAACGTGATCTGTTGCAGGGGGGTGAGCCTGGCCAATAGACGGGTCATGGCAGAGGTCCTGTCCGTCAGCAAAAAAGGGAGAGCCCTGTCGTCCGATCTTTAGACGACGGTCTCTCCCTATCCCTGTACCAGCCTGCGGACAAAAGTCAATCCGCGCCGAAGCCGCGACCCCTCAGATCACGCTAACGGACTTTGCAGGCTTTTTCGACATCCTCGCTCTTTCCGATAAGGACCAGGAGGTCACTGTCCTTGATGACATGATCGGCGGGGGGAAGGGTCACGAAGGCATCGGTCAGGACATCCTTGATGCCGATCACCGTCACGCCGTATTTGCGGCGCAGATCGAGATCCACCAGGGTCTTTCCTATGAAGTGACTCGGAGGAGCCACCTCGGTGATCGACAGATTCTCCGCCAGCGGGATGAACTCCAGAATGTTTGGGCTCGAGAGGCTGCGGGCGGTCTTGATCGCCATGTCCTTTTCCGGGAAGATGATTTCCGTCGCCCCGATTTTCTGAAGAATCCGTCCGTGATCCTCGTTAAGGGCCTTGACGAGGATATGGCGCACCTTGAGTTCCTTGAGGTAGAGGGTGATCAGGGTCGCCAAATGGGAACGATCGCCGGTTGAGACGATGGCGGCATCGACATCCTGGATGCCCTGTCCTTTGAGAAACTCGATGCTGGCCGCATCCCCCAGGATGGCATAGGAGGCATAGTCCCTGACCCGCTGCACTTTTTCGCGATCCGTATCGATGGCGATGACCTCATGGCCGTCCGCATAGAGGGTGCGGGCGACATGAAACCCAAAATTTCCCAGACCGATCACACAGTAGCGTTTCATCGTTCCTCCTCGATACGGCCTCAGCCGATCATGATATTTTCTTCGGCGTAAACGACCGGATTCTGCCGTGTTCTTTCGGCGAAGGTAAAGGCCATCGTCAGCAGGCCCACCCTGCCGACAAACATGAGCAGCATCACGATGACCTTGCCCAAAGGAACCAGTTTTGCGGTAGCCCCCAGAGAGAGCCCCACGGTGGCAAACGCCGAGATCGCCTCGAAGACATACGACATGAACGCACCCCGGCTGTCGCCGAATGAATGTCCGGTCAGCTGTACGGCAAGCAGGCAAAAGATCGAAGCGCCCGCCAGCAGCGCTGCCAGCATGACCAGGGTCAGCGTCCTGGTGACGAGATCTTCGGGGATGGTACGGCGAAAAATGTTGGTATGCCGGTTGCCCTTGAGGCGGCTGTGCAGAATGGCGACGAACAGGGCCAGGCTGGTGGTCTTGATCCCGCCTCCGGACGACCCCGGCGAGGCACCCACGAACATGAGAAAGAGCATCAGAAAGAGGGTGGGAACCTCAAACTGATTCAGGTCGATGGTGTTGAACCCGGCCGTACGGGCAGTCACCGACTGGAACAGGGCCACCCAGAATCCTTCCGCAGGTCCCATCCCCTTGAGAGAGGACGGATATTCCAGCATACCGATCAGAACGGCCCCGCCCAGAATCAGAACCCCGGTAGTCCATAAAACCAGCCGGGTGTGCAGAGACAGGTTTCGTCGTTGCTGTTTCGGTTGCCGGTGAAAACGCTCCAGCAGTTCCCTCAGGACCAGGAATCCGATCCCTCCCAGAATGATCAGAGCCATAATAGTGACATTGACCAGGGTATTGTCACGATAGGCAACGAGGCTGTCGGGAAAGAGGGAGAATCCGGCATTGCAAAATGCCGACACCGAATGGAACAGCCCGTAATAGATCCCCTTGATCCAGCCCAGCTTGGGGATGAACGCCACGGAAAGAAAGAAGGCTCCCACGCCTTCGATCACCAGGGTCAGCAAAAAAATCCCGCGGATCAGATCCCCCAGGGAGGCGACCGGGGTATGGTGCAGGGTCTCCTGGATTATCCACCGCCCCCGAAACCCCACCCCAAGGCGCAGGTAGTAAAAAAGGTACACCGAAAAGGTGGTGATCCCCAAACCGCCGACCTGAATGAGCGCCAGGATGACCAGCTGTCCGAACAGAGTGAAGCGGGTGCCGGTATCGACCACGGCGAGTCCCGTTACGCATTGGGCCGATGTCGCAGTAAAGAGCGCATCGAGAAGCCCAAGAGGTTCGCCGTTGACGGCAAAGGGGAGCCACAACGCCAGACCGCCCAGGCAGATGGCGGACAGATAATAAAGAATGAGTGCCAGGCCGGGGGACAGGCTTTTTCGCTTCTGAACAGGTGTGGGCATGTCGATCTCCGATCGCCGTATGTTATGCAGCCATACCCGCCAAATCAAGGGAAAAGTCGGTCCGGGGAAACCCGCAAAAAAAGAGGGCGGCTTCTGGCCGCCCTCTTGGATGAATCGCTCGGTGTCGTCGGGATTAAAAACGCTTGGATTCCTGGTCCGGTTGAGGGGGCATCTGGGCGGCGAGATCGACGACAGACTGTTTCATGACGATCTGATAGCTGTCATCGAGTTTTTTGGTGAAGAAGGTCCCCAGCCACAGGGGGCTCCAGATGATACCTGCCGCAAGCCATCGGGATCGTGCCGAACGGTCCACCGCGTCGGGACGAACTTCGATATCCAGGGATTCGAAGCCTTCTTTTTCAAGCCGTACCCTGATTTCCCCGCCGGAGCGGCTGCGATATTTGAAGGTGCAGGGGGTTGTCCCGACCACCTTGCCGTCAATGACCAGCTGCGCACCCGGCGGCTCGGAAATGAACGCCGCCTGCTGGGCGCAGGCCGTGACAAAAAACAGCAGCATGAATGAGACGATGACCCTGCGCACAACCCATCCTTCCTGAAATGATGCCGAAAATACGGCTTGGGAGTCCGATGGGTTTTCTGCATGGGCAATGCCACTTTGAACGAGCTACCCCACAAAGATTTTGGGATGCAGGATTCCGACAGGTTAGCAACAGGGTTCCGACCCTTTCTCCCTTCACAGGCCAGGGTACCGGCGCGCGGCACCGATAGAACCTGCCATTTGGCTATTCAGGGAAACATTTCTGGTCGGGGGAGGTCGCGTTCTACAAATCGAGGTACGAGCGCAGATAGCGCCCGGTGTGGGAGGCTGTGCAGCGAGCCACCTCTTCGGGGGTTCCGCAGATAACCAGTTCTCCACCGCGGCTGCCCCCTTCGGGACCCAGGTCGATGATGTGGTCCGCGGCCTTGATCACATCCAGGTTGTGTTCGATGATCACCACCGTGTTGCCGGCATCCACCAGGCGCTGGAGCACGTCGAGCAACTTCTGGATGTCCGCGAAGTGCAGCCCCGTCGTGGGTTCGTCCAGGATGTAGATGGTCTTTCCGGTGGCCCTCTTGGAAAGCTCCTTGGCCAGCTTGACGCGCTGGGCCTCGCCACCGGAGAGCGTCGTGGCACTTTGCCCGACCTTGATATAGCCCAGCCCCACCTCTCTCAGGGTCTCCAGCTTGGTGCGAATACGCGGGATGTTTTCAAGAAACTGGGTCGCCTGATTTACCGTCATGTTGAGGATGTCGGCGATGCTTTTCCCTTTATAGCGGACCTCCAGGGTCTCCCGGTTGTAGCGTGCCCCCTTGCACACCTCGCACTGCACGTAGACATCGGGAAGAAAATGCATCTCGATCTTGATGATACCGTCCCCCTGGCAGGCTTCGCAGCGCCCTCCCTTTACGTTGAAGGAGAAGCGTCCCGGCTTGTATCCTCTCACCTTGGCATCGGGAAGTTGGGCGAACAGGTCGCGGATTTCCGTAAAGACCCCGGTGTAGGTGGCCGGGTTGGAACGCGGCGTCCGGCCGATGGGGGACTGGTCGATGTCGATGACCTTGTCCAGCATCTCCAGCCCATCAATGGCGTCGACCTTGCCGGCCTTGTCCTTGGCCCGGTACAGATGCTGAGCCAGAGCTTTGAACAGGGTGTCGATCACCAGGGTCGACTTGCCCGACCCGGACACCCCGGTCACGCAGGTCATGATGCCGAGGGGGATCGATACGTCGATCCCCTTGAGGTTGTTTTCCCGGGCATTGCGAAGTACGAGATACCGGCCGCTGCTCCGCCGCACCTCGGGTACCGGGATCGCCAGCGCCCCGGAAAGATACTGTCCGGTCAGCGAAGCCGGGTTTTTCAGGATCTCTTCCGGCGTCCCCTGGGCCACGATCTCGCCGCCGTGGACCCCGGCGGCCGGGCCCATGTCGATAATATGATCGGCCTCCAGGATCGTCTCTTCGTCATGCTCCACCACCAATACCGTGTTGCCCAGATCGCGGAGGCGCTTGAGGGTTTCGAGCAGACGCCTGTTGTCGCGCTGATGCAGACCGATCGAGGGTTCGTCGAGAATATAGAGCACCCCGACCAGCGACGAACCCACCTGGGTCGCCAGACGAATCCGCTGCCCTTCGCCCCCGGAGAGGGTTCCCGAGGTGCGGTCCAGGGTCAGATAATCGAGCCCAACGTGGGTCAGAAACGACAGGCGTTCGCGGATCTCCTTAAGAATGCGCCGGGCGATTTCGGCCTCTTTGCCGCTCAGGGTCAACTCCGAGAAAAAGGCCTCCGCCTCCACGATCGACATGGCGGTAACGTCCCGGATATTGCGGCCGCCAACCCGGATGTTCAGCGACTCCGGCTTCAGCCGGGCACCGTGGCAGGTCGGGCAGGGCATGACATTCATGAAGCGTTCGAGGTTCTCCCGCACGGTCTCCGAGTCGGTCTCCCGATACCGCCGCTCCAGGTTGGGGATTACGCCTTCGAAGGTCTTGTTGTAGAAATGGCGACGCCCGCCCTGGTCGAAAAAGAAACGCACCTCTTCCTTGCCGCTGCCGTTCAGCAGGATGTCCTGAATCCGCTTGGGCAGCTGGGTAAAGGGGGTGTTGATATCAAAACCGTAATGATCCGCCAGGGCTTCGATCAGCTGCTGGTAATAAAATCCCGTGCGGGATTCCCAGGGAACGACGGCACCCTCCCGCAGCGACAAGGCCGGGTTGGGAACGACCTGCTCCGGATCGAAATACATCCGGGTTCCCAGTCCCGAGCAGTCCGGACAGGCGCCATAGGGGTTGTTGAAGGAGAACATGCGCGGCGTGATTTCCGGAAAGGAGATCCCGCATTCCACGCAGGCGTGCTTCTCCGAGAAGAGATGGCTTTCCCCGTCGACGATCTCCACGCGCACGATCCCCTCCGCCAGTCTCAAGGCGGTTTCCAGCGAATCGGCAAGACGGCTGGCGATCCCCTCCTTGATCACCAGGCGGTCCACGACCACTTCGATGGTGTGCTTCTTGTTTTTATCCAGCTCGATGGGGTCGCCGAGTTCCAGCATGTCGCCGTCGATGCGCACCCGGACAAAACCGTCGGCCTGAAGCTGCTTGAGTTCCTTGCGATATTCTCCCTTTCGCCCCCGGATCACCGGCGCAAAAAGGATGAGGCGCGTCTTCTCCGGCCATTGTAGGATGCGATCGACCATCTGCTCGACCGTCTGCGAGGCGATCTCCTTGCCGCAGCCGGTGCAATGCACCCGCCCGACCCGGGCGAAGAGCAGGCGCAGGTAATCGTAGATCTCCGTCACCGTTCCGACGGTGGAACGCGGATTTTTGGAGGTGGTCTTCTGCTCTATGGAGATGGCGGGGGAGAGGCCCTCAATGCTGTCAACATCGGGCTTTTCCATCTGCTCGAGGAACTGCCTGGCATAGGCCGACAGGCTCTCCACATAGCGCCTCTGCCCCTCGGCATAAAGGGTGTCAAACGCCAGCGTACTCTTGCCAGAGCCGGAGACCCCGGTAATGACCACGAGTTTTTCCCGGGGGATCTCGACGTCGATCCCTTTGAGGTTATGTTCCCGGGCACCTTTGATGATGATGCTGTCAATCATGGTACTTTCCGTGCGTTTCTTATCGTGAACAGGGTCAGCCGTGAACCCCGGCCATGGCCGTCGCCATGCGTACGGCCGCCAGCAGGCTGGTGCAATCGGCCCGGCCGGTACCGGCGATGTCGTAGGCCGTGCCATGATCGACCGAGGTACGGATGATCGGCAGCCCCAGGGTGA
The DNA here is from genome assembly GCA_003250235.1 of Desulfuromonadaceae bacterium. Taxonomy (GTDB): domain Bacteria; phylum Desulfobacterota; class Desulfuromonadia; order Desulfuromonadales; family SZUA-540; genus SZUA-540. Next base: position 2,237 of record QKGY01000078.1, on the reverse strand, counting down.
CATTGACGCCGTCTTCAAAGTGCAACAACTTCAGGGGGATCAACCCCTGGTCATGGTACATGCACACCACCGCATCGTAAGCGCCCTTGACGGCGAAATGGAACAGGGTGTCGGCGCTGTGGGGGCCGCTGGCGTCGATCCCCTCCGCCCTGGCCGCTTCGATGGCCGGCGCGATGAACCGTGCCTCCTCGTCGCCGAACAATCCGCCTTCTCCGGCATGGGGATTGAGGGCCAGGACCGCTATACGCGGCCGGCCGGTCACAAAATGCCGCCGGAAGGCCCTGTCGGTGATGCGGATGGTCTCCAGGACATCCTCTGTCCGCAGGCTCTTCGCAACGTCGCGCAAGGGCATGTGGGTCGTCACGAGACAGACCTTCAGCCGTTCCCCGCCGAGCATCATGACGACACGGGAGACGCCGCAGCGATCCGCCAGCAGCTCCGTATGCCCGGGGAAGTGGCACCCGGCCTGGTGGATGGCTTCCTTGTTGATGGGCGCGGTCACCATGGCCTCCCCCTCGCCGGCACGAACCCGGTCGCACGCCCACTCGATATAGGCCAGCATCGCCCGTCCGCACTCGGGGGTCGGTCGCCCGACCTGAAGCGCGTCCGCCGGAAGTTTTGAGAGATTTTTCACCGGAAGGGACGCGCCGTCAATCGTCAGAAAATGCGTTGCCAGGCCTTTTCCGGGACGAACCTGAACGGCCTTGCCGAACAGGCGGGCGGCCCGCTCCAGCATGGCCACGTCACCGGCGACCAGAAGGGAAGGGGAGGCCTTCAGCAGATCCCCGGATAAAAAGGCCTTGAGGATGATTTCCGGACCGACTCCCGTCGGATCGCCCATAGTAAGAATGACAGGGTGTTTCACGTGAACCTCCGCACCGACTGCTGATTGTATCCTACACCCCCGCAAGACTCAATGGCCACCGGCTGGCAAACAAACGCACAAGCCCCGCCAGCAAGGGGCGGGGCTTGAAGAGACATTCCCGTTTACACCGTAAAAGGCTCAGATCTTGATGTCGATAAACGCGTCTTTTTTGAGCTTATCCATCCAGTCCTTGATGCTCTGGGCTTTCTTGCTTTCGATGACCTTCTTGCTGATTTCATCCTTTACCGTATCGAAATGCCGTATCTTACCGGTGCTGCGCTCCACCACAAACAGGATATGGAACCCTTCCGGCGTGGTGATGATGTCGCTGGACTGCCCCTCTTTGAGCCCCTGCACCGCCCGTTCAAAAGCAGGCGAAAGCTCTCCGCCTCCAAAGGTTCCCAGATCGCCCCCTTCGGCTTTTTTGTCCGCCGAATAGCTGAGAAGCACCGAGTAAAAATCCTCGCCACGCTGCAAACGGTCTTTGGCTTCCTTGGCTTCGTCATACACCCGGTCCACCTGGCTTCTGGAGGCACGCTCCGGGATGGGGAAGGTGATGTGATTCAGACGGATAAAGGGCTCTCCACGATAATCGTCGATGTGTTCTTTGAAGTAGTCGCGGATTTCCTGATTGGTGACTTCCAGCTTGCTCTGCACCTCCCTGCCCAGAAGTTTGAAACTCTGGATCTGCCGGCGCAGGTTATCCTTGTAATCGGCGAAATCGATCCCCTGGGCACTCAGGGCTTGCTCCAGCTGGGCACGGGTAAGCTTGTTCTGTTTTTCGACGTCTTTGACCGCTTCTTCGACCTCGGCATCACTCACGGTGAGGCCAAGTTCCTTGGCCCGCTGCTGCATCAGCGTCTCTTCGATCAGCCCCTGGAGAATTTCGTGCTTTTTATCTTTGAACCCTGCAGGGCTCAAAGCCTCCTTTTCCGATGGGGACAACTGCTCATCCATGGCCTTGTCGAGCTGATAGGTCGTAATGACATCGCTGTTGACGATGGCAGCAATTTCGTTGATGACTTTCGCCGGCAGGTTGGCTGCGGCAAAGAAAAACAAGACAAGCGTCAGGGTGAATATCCTGGACATAGAAATCGTATCCTTACAGTCGTTTTACAGCAGGGACCAGTTTACCTCGATGGTCGCTCTGCCGCGTAGCTCGTGAAGCCACTCCTGGTAAGCCTGTTCCTCTTTCTGGCTCCGCAGGGTCTGGCGAATCTCTTCTTTAACCGATGCCAAAGAGAGTTTCGTGGCCTTTCTTTTCTCTTCGACCCGGAAAATATGATAGCCGTAGGGGCTCTGGGTCAATTCGCTGATACGCCCGACCGCCAGGTTAAATACCACGGCGTCAAATTCGTCGGGCATCTCGCCG